>JAEELW010000113.1 GCA_016282915.1 Lachnospiraceae bacterium
ATGGTGCGTCCTTCCTACGTGCTGGGCGGCCGCGGCATGGAAGTGGTATATGACGAAGAGAGCATCACCGAATATATGAAGGCGGCTGTCGGCGTAACGCCTGACAGGCCCATCCTGATCGACCGTTTCCTGCACCATGCGCTGGAATGCGAGGCCGACGCCATCAGCGACGGCACCCACGCTTTCGTACCGGCAGTCATGGAGCACATCGAGCTGGCAGGCATCCATTCCGGAGACAGCGCCTGCATGATCCCCTCCAGACACATCCCTGCGGAGAATCTGGAGACCATCAAGGAATATACCCGCAAGATCGCGGAAGAGATGAATGTCGTAGGTCTGATGAACATGCAGTACGCCATCGAGGACGGAAAGGTCTTCGTGCTGGAAGCCAATCCCCGCGCGTCCCGTACCGTTCCCCTGGTATCCAAGGTGTGCGGCATCCGCATGGTACCGCTGGCTACCGATATCATCACCGGCAGCCTGACCGGCCGCATCAGTCCCGTACCGCAGCTGAAGGAGCGCGAGATCCCTTACTACGGCGTAAAGGAAGCGGTGTTCCCCTTCAATATGTTCCAGGAAGTGGATCCGGTACTCGGGCCCGAAATGCGTTCCACCGGTGAAGTGCTGGGCATCAGCCGTTCCCTTGCAGGGGCGTTTTACAAAGCGGAAGAGGCGGCGTCGGCCGGACTTCCTCTGGAAGGCACGGTGCTCATCTCCGTCAACCGTAAGGATAAGCCCGAAGTAGTGGGCGTGGCAAAGGCTTTCCACGAGGCAGGCTTCAAGCTTCTGGCAACGGGCTCCACATGCGACCTGATCGATGAGGCAGGGATCCCGGTGGAAAAAGTGAAGAAGCTCTACGAAGGCAGACCGAACATCCTGGATCTGATCACCAACGGCGATATCCAGCTCATCGTCAACACGCCGGCCGGAAAAGAGAGCGTCAGCGACGACAGCTACCTGCGTAAGGCAGCCATCAAGGCGCGCATCCCTTATATCACGACCATGGCAGCCGCGGCTGCTGCGGCAGACGGTATCCGTCATGTGAGAAAGCATGGGACCAGCGAGGTGCGTTCGCTTCAGGAGTGGCATAAGAGTATCCAGTGATCCAAATGGGTTCAGTTTTTATACGGGAGGAAATGAAATCATGAAAAAGAAGATCATGGCAACGGTAATGGCAGCAGCGGTGACAGTGGCTTCGCTGGCCGGCTGCGGAGCAGGCGGGAGCGGCAAGCTCACCGCAAAGGTGATCGATGTGGATCTCACCAGCGAGGAATATGCGTTTGCGGTGAACATGGATGATCCGGAACTTCTCAGCAAGACCAACGAGTATATCGCATCCATCATGCAGGACGGAACCTTCGACAAGATCTGCGACAAATATTTCGGTGAAGGAACACCCACGCCGGTCAAGAGCGCAGCCGAGGACAGCAGCAAGGACCAGCTGGTAGTGGCCACCAATGCGGCCTTTGAGCCTTTTGAGTACATGGAGGGCGAGTCTTATCTGGGTATCGATATGGAGATCGCCGACGGACTGGCAAAGTATCTCGGTAAGGAGCTGGTGATCAGCAATATGGATTTCGATGCCGTTCTGACCAATGTGCAGCAGGGCAACTGCGATATCGGTATGAGCGGTCTGACCGTTACCGACGAGCGTAAAGAAGTGGTGAATTTCACCAACAGCTATTATGAGGCTTCCCAGAAGCTGATCATCCGTTCCGATAATACGGAATTTGACAACGCAAAGGATGTGGCGGCTATTGAAGCGATCCTGAATGGCAAGACAAACAGCACAAAGGTCGGCGTCCAGAACGGCACCACGGGCAAGCTGTATTGCGAAGGTGATGAGGACTGGGGCTTTGCAGGTTACAAGATGTCCTGCATGGGCTACAAGAACGGTTCCCTGGCAGTGCAGGATCTGCTGAACGGAAACCTGGATTATGTGATCATTGATGCCGCACCGGCCAAGTTTATTACCGAAAACATCAATAAGATACAGTAAGAAACTTACACGAAATGTCTACAAAGATAGATCTTTTTCTGAATGTATTTATCGATAAGGGCGGTTACCTCAAGGTACTGGAGGGGCTCAGGAACACGCTGGTCATCGCGGTCCTGGGTCTTCTGATCGGCGTCGTCATCGGCACGCTGATCGCGACGGTACGGGTGGTGCCGAAATATAAGCGGCTGCCCAGGGTGCTGAACGGCTTTGCCACTTTTTATGTGGGTTTCTTCCGGGGAACCCCGATGGTGGTACAGCTGCTCTTGTTTTACTATGTGCTGCTGCCCATACTGGGCGTGCGGCTGAGCGGCGTGACCGTTTCCATCTGGGTTTTCGGCTTGAACAGCGGTGCCTATATCTCCGAGATCATGCGCGGCGGTATCCAGTCCGTGGATCCCGGACAGATGGAGGCAGGACGCGCCGTGGGCTTAAGCTTTGCGACGACCATGCGCATGATCGTCATTCCGCAGGCAGTAAAGAATATCCTGCCTACGATGGGGAACGAGTTTATCGCCCTGATCAAAGAGACCAGCGTGGTGAGCTTTGTGGGCGCTTCGGATCTGTATGTGGCGTTCAACTACATCGGCAGCAATACCTATGAATTTATGGTGCCTTATATCGTGATGGCAGTGATCTATATCGTGATGGTGGTGATGATCACGATCCTGATCAGGCTGATGGAGCGGCGTTTTGCAAGGAGTGACCGCTGATGGAAGAACTGTTAAGGGTAGAAGGACTGCAAAAGAGTTTCGGAAAGAAGCAGGTACTGAACGGTATCGACCTGACCGTGTACCGCGGCGATATCGTCTGTGTGATCGGGCCCTCCGGTTCCGGCAAGAGTACCTTCCTGCGCTGCTTAAACTGCATGGAGGATCCTACCGGCGGAAAGATCTGGTTTGACGGCGAGGATCTGGCGGATATGTCCGTGGATATCAACCGGCACCGCCAGAATATGGGTATGGTATTCCAGCATTTCAACCTGTTCAATAACAAGACCGTGCTGGAAAATATCATGCTGGCACCGGTCTATACCAGGCTTCATCCGCCCAAAGGACAGCCGAAGCCGTCCCGTGCGCAGGTGAAAGAAGAGGCACGGGAGGAAGCGCTTGCGCTGCTGAAGCGTATCGGTCTGGAGGAAAAGGCCGATGTCTATCCGTCTACGCTCTCCGGCGGGCAGAAACAGCGCGTAGCCATCGTGCGCGCACTGGCGATGAAACCGAAGCTGCTGCTTTTTGACGAGCCTACCAGCGCGCTGGATCCGGAAATGGTCGGCGAAGTGCTGGATCTGATGCGGGATCTTGCGAAAAGCATCACGATGATCGTCGTGACCCATGAGATGGGCTTTGCGCGGGAAGTGTCAAACCGCATGCTCTTTATCGATGAAGGCAGGATACTGGAGGAGGGAGAACCTGAGGAATTCTTCGGGAACCCGAAGCATCCGCGTCTTAAGGATTTTCTTTCCAAGGTACTGTGATCTATCGTTTATGAAGAAACTCAGGGAACTTTTGAAGCGGGATCGTGACATTTACGTGAGCGCCGCGCTCAGCTGTTTTTTCTGTTATTTCTATCTCTGGGTCAACGGCCACGGAGGCCCCGACGCCGTGAGCGAAGGGGTGCGCTATTACCATAATGCGGGCTGGGCTACGGCCACGGCGCGCTGGATGATCCGTTTTATCAATACCATTTTCGGGAAAAACGTTATCCTTCCCTTTATCACCGTCATCCTGTACTGTGCAATGATCGCCGTCTCCTGCTGCATGCTGGTGCGGCTTTTTGATATACGTTCAAAGCTTTTCCGCGTGCTGCTCTCGGCGGCGCTGGTGAGCTTTCCCGTGGTGACGGACCAGTTTGCCTATCTCTATATGGCGCTGAGCTATTCCCTGTCGTTTCTGCTGGTAGTGCTGGGCTGCATGCTGGTGCGGAAGAAAAAACCTCTTCCCCTGGCCGGAAGCGTGCTCTGTTTCCTTTTGATGCTGGGATCCTACCAGGCCTATATCGCGGCCATCGCCGCGCTGGGGCTGCTGCTCTTCTTTAAGGATGTGTGCGGGGAGGAGAAACTCCGCGATGCCTGGCTGAAGCTGGGACTGACGGCGGGCAGCGCGCTGGCGGCGGCACTCGTAAACTTTCCGCTGTCTTCCTGGATGGCGAACCATTACGGAACGGGCTTCTCCGAGAGAGTGAGTGATTTTTCCCTTTCCGTCATCCTGGATAATCTGGGCTTTTCCGTTCCCTGGTCTTATATCTGGTTCTTTACGCCTTTTGACACGGATGTGCTTTCGCGTGGGAAGCTTTATCTGCTGGTATTTATACTGCTCGGGATCGCCGTGATCGCGCTGCTCGTGAAGCTCTGCCGCGAAAAGAAATGGCTGCGGGCCGTACTGGCGCTGCTTTCCGTATTGCTGCTCCCGCTGGCCATGAACGCCTGCGAGATCCTCTTTCCGGCAAACGGACTTTTCGACATCATGCGTTATCATTATATACTGATCTTTGTACTGCTCTTTTCTCTCCTGCCGCAGGGCGGCGCAGCAGAAAGCGCAGCGAAACTGTCCACTGCGAAAAAGGATGAAGCGGAAAAAGAAGGCGGCGTGTATGCGAAGCTTGCGGCTTACGTCATGAGGGGAGCGGCGGCTGTCGTGACGACGCTGCTGATCGCCACCTGGACGATCTCGGCCAACGCGACCTTCATCTTAAACGGTGTGATCTACGACTATACCTGCCGGCAGGCGACGATGATGCTGGAGCAGGTCTATACCCTCGACGGCTATGAACACCACGCCACGCCCATCATACTGGGCGGCCCCATCGCCTTTACGGATCTGGAAGGGATCTACTCGCAGCTTTTCCGC
>JAEELW010000114.1 GCA_016282915.1 Lachnospiraceae bacterium
ATCTGAGCTGCACCGGTGATCATGTTCTTAACGTAGTCAGCATGGCCCGGGCAGTCAACGTGTGCATAGTGTCTCTTCTCGGTCTCATACTCCACGTGAGCGGTAGAGATGGTGATACCACGCTCTCTCTCTTCGGGAGCCTTATCGATATTCTCGAAATCGGTCGCGGTGTTACCTGCAACTCTCTCTGCCAGCACCTTGGTGATCGCTGCGGTCAGAGTGGTCTTACCATGGTCAACGTGACCGATGGTGCCGATGTTACAGTGGGGTTTGGATCTGTTAAATTTCTCCTTAGCCATTTTGTCTTATCCTCCTTAAAATGGTTCAAAAATCACTGTGCATCATTATATTTGATTTTGTGTGATTTTTCAAGTGGTTTCTCTTTAATTTCCTTTTGCTGCCAGCACCTTATCCTGGATGTTCTTGGGTACCTGCTCGTACTTTTCAAAGAACATGGAATAGTTGCCGCGTCCCTGGGTCTTGCTGCGCAGGTCGGTCGAATAACCGAACATCTCAGCCAGAGGCACATAACCGCGGACGATCTTGCCGCCGCCCAGGTCATCCATACCTTCGATACGGCCGCGACGGCTGTTGATATCGCCGATCACGTCGCCCATGTATTCTTCCGGCATGGTCACTTCAACCTTCATGATGGGCTCGAGCAGTACGGGGTTACCCTTCTGCATAGCCTCTTTGAAAGCCATGGAACCGGCAATGTGGAATGCCATTTCCGAAGAGTCCACCTCATGGTAGGAACCGTCGTAAACATTCGCATATACGCCCAGCACAGGGAATCCGCCCAGGATACCGGCCTTCGCCGCTTCTTCGATACCTTCGCCTACCGCAGGGATGTATTCCTTCGGGATAGCGCCGCCCACAACAGTGGATTCAAACTTGAAGGTCTCCTCACCATTGGGATCCATAGGCTCGAACTTGACTTTACAGTGACCGTACTGACCACGACCACCGGACTGCTTCGCATACTTGGAATCCACTTCCACCGCCTTGGTGAAAGCTTCCTTGTAGGCCACCTGGGGTGCGCCGACATTTGCTTCCACCTTGAATTCTCTCAGCAGACGGTCGACGATGATCTCCAGATGCAGCTCGCCCATACCGGCGATGATGGTCTGACCCGTTTCGGGATTGGTATGTGCACGGAAGGTAGGATCCTCTTCGGCCAGTTTTGCAAGCGCTTCGCCCATCTTGCCCTGACCGGCTTTGGTCTTGGGCTCGATCGCCAGCTCGATAACGGGCTCGGGGAATTCCATACTCTCCAGGATCACCGGGTGCTGCTCATCGCAGATCGTATCACCGGTGGTGGTGAACTTGAAGCCCACAGCCGCCGCGATATCTCCGGAATATACCTTGTCCAGCTCTGCACGCTTGTTTGCATGCATCTGCAGAAGACGTCCGACACGCTCCTTCTTGTCCTTCGTTGCATTCAGTATGTAGGAACCGGAATTGAGGGTACCGGAATACACACGGATGAACGAAAGCTTTCCTACGAAAGGATCCGCCATGATCTTGAATGCCAGTGCGGAGAAAGGCTCCGCATCGGAAGAATGACGCTCCACCTCGTTGCCTTCCAGGTCCACGCCCTTGATCGCGGGGATGTCCGTAGGTGCGGGCATATACTCCAGGATCGCATCCAGCAGCTTCTGCACACCTTTGTTACGGTATGCGGAACCGCAGCAGACGGGAACCGCGCGGCACTCACAGGTAGCCTTGCGCAGTGCAGCCTTCATCGCATCGACCGAAGGCACTTTATCTTCAAGGAACTGCTCCATCAGGTCGTCGTCCAGTTCACAGACCTTCTCGATCAGCTCGCTTCTGTACAGCTCGGCATCGTCCTTCATATCGTCCGGCACATCAACGATGGAGATATCATCTCCCTTGTCATCGTTGTAGATGTAAGCCTTCTCTTCGAAAAGGTCGATGATGCCCTTGAACTGATCCTCCTTACCGATGGGAAGCTGCAGGATGATCGCATTCTTGCCCAGACGGTTGCGGATCTGATCCACTGCACCGTAGAAATTCGCACCCATGATATCCATCTTGTTGATGAATGCCATACGGGGTACGTTATAAGTATCCGCCTGACGCCATACATTTTCCGACTGGGGCTCAACGCCGCCCTTCGCACAGAAAACGCCTACGGCGCCATCCAGCACGCGGAGTGAACGCTCCACCTCTACCGTAAAGTCAACGTGACCCGGGGTATCGATGATGTTGATACGATGCTCCAGAGCACCCGGCTTGGGCTTGCAGTTTTCCTGCTGTGTCCAGTGGCAGGTGGTAGCGGCTGAGGTGATCGTGATACCGCGCTCGGCTTCCTGCTCCATCCAGTCCATGGTCGCAGTTCCTTCATGCGTATCGCCGATCTTGTAATTGACGCCGGTATAATACAGAATACGCTCGGTCAGCGTAGTCTTACCCGCATCGATGTGAGCCATAATACCGATATTTCTGGTACGCTCCAAAGGGTATTCTCTTTCAGCCACCTCTGTTCCCTCCTTTCTTTAGAATCTGTAATGCGCAAATGCCTTGTTGGCCTCAGCCATGCGGTGCATCTCTTCTTTACGTTTTACCGCTGCACCTGTTGCGTTTGCCGCATCCATGATCTCGCCCGCCAGTTTGTCTTCCATGGTCTTCTCGGAACGCTTCCGGGCAAACATGGTCAGCCAGCGAAGGGCCAGCGCCTGGCGCCGGTCCGGACGAACCTCGATAGGTACCTGATAGGTAGCACCACCGATACGTCTTGCCTTGACTTCCAGCATGGGCATGATGTTGTTCATGGCTTCACCGAACACTTCCAGTGCCGGCTTGCCGCTCTTCTCTTCGACTTTGGCGAATGCATGATAAACGATGCGCTGTGCAACACCCTTTTTGCCGTCAAGCATGATGTTGTTGATCAGCTTCGTTACCACTTTGTCATTGTACAAAGGATCCGCCAGAACGTCTCTCTTTTGAATGTGTCCTTTACGTGGCACGGTTCTTCCCTCCTTAATCACTTTTGTTACCGCGCGTACAGCCGCGCGTGATTAGATCATCGGTACTCACATCTTAAAATGTGTTCGCGCTGCAACCTCTATATCTCTTAATAGATGAAACAGAACTCCGACATTTCTTTCCTGTGATACCCAGGTCGATCTTACTTCTTGTCCTTAGGACGCTTAGCGCCGTACTTGGAACGCGCCTGCTTCCTGTTTGCGACACCTGCGGTATCCAGCGTACCACGGATCACGTGATATCTGGTACCGGGCAGATCCTTAACACGTCCGCCACGGATCAGAACCACGCTGTGCTCCTGCAGATTGTGACCTTCCCCGGGGATGTAGCTCGTCACCTCGATCCCGTTGGAAAGACGCACACGGGCGATCTTACGCAGAGCGGAATTCGGCTTCTTGGGGGTAGCGGTCTTCACTGCGGTGCAGACTCCGCGCTTCTGCGGCGAATCGGTATCGATCGCGCGCTTGTGAAGCGAGTTGTAGCCCTTCAGGAGCGCCGGTGCGGTAGACTTCTTAACGGAAGTCTCGCGACCCTTTCTAACCAGCTGATTAAATGTCGGCATTCTGTTCACCTCCTCTCATCAAAAAAATAATCGAGCATGCGAATACACGCACGCTCAATTATTATACTCACGCAAATTTCAACTGTCAAGCGGGAAATTACTTATTTACCTTACTGCTTCGTGGCCTGCCGGCCATGCTGCAGATGCGCGGCCGGGTCGGAATCGTAACCTCTCTGCCCTCAGCGTCCGTTACCCGCCGATACGTTCTCACCGGCTCCGACTCCCTCGCTAACAGCGATGCAGATCCATTCTTCGGTGTGTTAATTTTCACGGCATATAAAGATAAACTATAACCATAGAAGAGATGGCCGTCCGGCATGATATACTGCCGGGCAGATACGCGAGCCGCTACCAAGGAGGACTTCGACATGTTTACATCGCGTGACCAGCAGGAGATCGGAAAACGCATCCGGGAACTTCGCCGCAGCATAAATGAGACACAGCTTCAGTTTTCGGAAGCCGTCAATATCACTCCGAACTATCTTTCCGAACTTGAAAACGGAAAGAAAGGCCTCTCCTGTTCAACGCTCTTCAATATCTGCGAAAACCGCAAGGTTTCCGCAGATTATCTTTTATTCGGCGAGGACACGGATCCCGTCCCGCCCTCCGAAACGATCATCACCTGCGCGGAAAAAATGAACACGCATGATCTTTCCATCGTCATCGCCTATCTCCAGTCGCTTTTGAAGATGAAGGAGATGAAATAGATCCCAGTACTACTTCAGGAAAAATCTGAGCATCGCCACATGCAGCTTCCGGTAAGGCTGGTAACGCATCGGCAGATCGATCCAGCATTTTTTATCCAGGATGCTGCATTTATGTGAAAAGGTCTCGAAGCCGAATTTCCCGTGGTAGGCTCCCATGCCGCTCTCCCCGAAGCCGCCGAAAGGCATCTCCGGTGTCGCCAGGTGCACCACCACATCGTTGATGCAGCCCCCGCCGAAACGGCAGCGGTTCAGCAGATAATTGATGTTGTCCCTGTTCCTCGAGAAGACATACATCGCCAAAGGATGCGCATGGCTCTCCACGATCTTCCGTACTTCTTCGATCTTCTTAAATGTAAGGATGGGAAGAACGGGTCCGAAGATCTCCTCCTTCATCACCGCATCCTCAAAGCTCACATCATCCATCACCGCCGGTGCGATCTTTAACGCCGCCTCATCGCTCTCTCCGCCGAAAACGAGCTTCTTCTCATCCAGCAGTCCCAGCACGCGCTTAAAGTGTTTTTCATTGATGATCTTTCCGTAATCCTTATTATCCAGCGGTTTCTTTCCGAACTGCCGCACGATCTCCTTTTTGATCAGCTCCAGCAGTTCGTCTTTTACATACTCCTCACAGAGGATATAGTCCGGCGCCACGCAGGTCTGGCCGCAGTTTAAATATTTCCCGAAGACGATACGTCTGGCCGCCAGCTTCAGATTTGCCGAAGCATCCACGACGCAGGGGCTCTTCCCGCCCAGTTCCAGGGTCACGGGCGTCAGGTGCTCCGCCGCCTTCCGCAGCACTTCTTTTCCGACATTCTGGCTGCCGGTAAAAAAGATATGATCGAATTTCAGGGACAGCAGCTCCTGGTTTTCCGCACGTCCCCCGGTAATGCAGGCTACATATTCCTCATCAAAGGTCTGCGAAAGCATATCCGCGATCACCTCGGAGGTAGCCGGCGCATAGGCGCTGGGCTTTACCATCACGGTATTACCCGCGGCCAGTGCCGCGATCACCGGGCTCAGAGTCAGCAGGAAGGGATAATTCCACGGACTCATGATCAGCACGTTTCCCTTCGGGACCATGCGGATCCGGCTGGCGGAGTGAAAATTCGTAAGGGGCGTAGGCACGCGTTTCGGTGCCGCAAAACGCCGCAGGTGCTTCCGCATATGCGTGATCTCGCTCAAGGCAAGCCCCACTTCACACATAAAACCTTCTGTGGCGCTCTTTCCGAGGTCCATGGTCAGGGCCGCCAGTATCTTATCCTCGTTCTTCTTTATGGCGCGGTACAGCTTGTCGAGCGCGGCATCCCGCACACCCAGGGACAGGCTCCCGCCTTCTTCAAAAAACGCCTTCTGTTTTTCCAGTATCTCACGGCTCCTGCTCATGCGCGGGTACCTCCTTCTTCAAGCACATCGTAGTAAAAACGCTCCAGCTCCTTTGCACCGTAAAGAACAGGCACGGGGTAGACCGGATTGCCTTCCGCAGCCGCCAGGCGTGCGAGCTTTGCGATATCCTCTTTTTTCAGTTCGGGGATCTTGGTGCCGATGCCGATGCGGCGGTTCAGTTCCCATACAGCACGGATGAAACTCTGGGCCGCCAGCGCTTCCTCGGTATCCATATGCGCGACTCCCGCGGCAATGGCCAGGGCTTTCAGCTGCGGATAGATCGTCGTTCCGTATGCTTCCAGCACATAGGGCAGAAGGATGGCCGTCGTTTCGCCGTGCGGCACATTATACTTCCCGCTCAGGGAATGGCTCACCGCATGCGCGTAACCCACATAGGAAACGGTAAAAGCAGCCCCGCCCAGATAGGAAGCGCGCAGCATGTTCCTTCTGGCTTTTCTGTCGCTTCCGTTCTTTACGGCCCGCTCCAGGTTCCCGAAGACCAGACGCACGCAGCGCAGCGCCTCGCGCCTTGTCTGCTTTGTTGTGGAACGTCCGATATATGCTTCCACCGCATGAGCCAGCGTATCCATCCCCGTGCCCGCCGTAACCCGCGGCGGCAGGGTGAGCGTCGTCTCGGGATCCAGCACCGCGGCATCCGGGATCAGAGGAAAATCCATGAGCGCATATTTATGTCCGCTCTCCTCATCCACTACGACGGCCGCTACGGTAGTTTCGCTGCCGGTTCCCGCGGTAGTGGGGATCGCGATCGTCAGGGGCGTTTTCTTCCAAATACGCAGGATACCGCCCAGATCCTCCAGATTGCTCTTCGGACGGGCGATCAATGCGCCCACGGCTTTTGCGGTATCCATGGAGGAACCGCCGCCGAAGCCGATCAGAGCCTGGCAGTCCTTCTGCAGGTACAGCTGGCGCGCCTCTTCAACGATACGCACGGTCGGATTGCTCTGCACACGGTCATATACGACTGCTGTGAAACCTTTTCTCCCAAGCAGTTCCTCCAAATGCTTCGTGATTCCGAGGGAACGTACCACACCGTCCGTGACAAGCATCACTCTTTCGATCTTCTTCTCTTTCAGCATTTCCAGGATCCGCTCCACACTGTTCAGTACCTCCGGATTCCGGTAAGGCAGTACCGGTATTGCCAGTTTAAAGCCGAACTGGAACACACGGCAATACACCTTCTCCGCTATATTCAATTCTGTCTCCTTTCTGCCCGTAATGTCTCGGGAAGCAGCTGATCCGGCAGATCTGGCGCCGCCGGAAAATCCTGTTGATCAAGGTATCAGCCAGTAGCCACGCAGCAGGTGCGTGGCTCGGGTCCGAATAGTAACAAAAAGTTTTCAATCGACAATCAGCGGCTGTAAAAAGCCGCTGACTGATCATAAACTTTATGCTGTTCTTTCTGGAAATCTTACTCTTCCGTACCCTCGTCTACAAGCTCCAGAAGCTGTTCTTCTTCCTCCGTGAGTTCTTCGTCATCCGCAAAATCGATCTCGTCTTCCTCATCGTCGAACTGCAGCTGATCCACATCAAGGCGTACGTCACGATAACGCCGGATTCCGGTACCTGCCGGGATCAGCTTACCGATGATCACGTTCTCCTTCAGGCCGATCAGAGGATCGGTCTTGCCCTTGATCGCCGCTTCCGTCAGTACCTTGGTGGTTTCCTGGAAGCTTGCGGCCGACAGGAAGGAATTGGTCGCCAGAGCAGCCTTGGTGATACCCAGGATGATATCCGTGGCAACGATCTGGTTCTTGCCTTCCGCTGCCAGTTTCTCATTGCGCTCTTCGATCTCCAGGCGGTCAACCATGGCACCGGGCAGCAGATCCGTATCTCCGGGATCCTCCACGCGCTGACGCTTCAGCATCTGACGCACGATCACTTCGATGTGCTTATCGGCCAGTTCCACGCCCTGCAGGTTGTAAACCTTCTGAACCTCGCGGATCAGGTAGTTCTCAACAGCCTCGATCTTCTTGATCTCCAGCAGATCATGAGGATCCACGGAACCTTCGGTCAGTTCGTCACCGGCCTCCACAAGCTGCCCGTCGGCCACCTTGATACGTGCACCGTAAGGGATCTCGTAGCTCTTTTCCCTCTCCTCATTTCTGACAATAATCTCGCGCTTGTTGTTGCTCTCTATAATGTTCACTTCACCGCCGATCCCGGCTATGATACAGAGACCCTTCGGCTTTCTGGCCTCGAAAAGCTCTTCCACTCGGGGAAGACCCATCGTGATATCGTTACCTGCCACACCACCGGTATGGAAGGTTCTCATGGTCAGCTGCGTACCGGGTTCACCGATGGACTGTGCCGCGATGATACCTACGGCTTCACCGACCTGCACCGCTTCACCGGTCGCCATGTTGGCGCCGTAGCACTTTGCACAGATACCGACGCGGGATTTGCAGGCAAGGATCGTGCGGATCTTTACGGATTCCACTCCGGCCTTCTCGATAGCTTCCGCACGCTTCGGCGTGATCATATGGTTTGCACCGACGATCAGATTTCCATCCGCATCCACCACATCCTCTGCGGCATAACGTCCACGGATACGTTTGGTCAGATCCTCGACCTTGTCCTTGCCGTCCATCAGTGCGGAAACGCGCATACCGGGGATATAATCCTTACCGGCACAGCAGTCGCTCTCACGGATGATCAGTTCCTGACACACATCGACCATTCGACGGGTCAGATAACCGGAGTCGGCGGTACGCAGAGCCGTATCGGACAGACCCTTTCTTGCACCGTGCGCGGAGATGAAGTACTCCAGCACGTCCAGACCCTCACGGAAGTTGGACTTGATGGGCAGCTCGATGGTACGTCCCGTCGTATCCGCCATCAGGCCTCGCATGCCTGCCAGCTGCTTGATCTGCTGATCGGAACCACGGGCTCCGGAGTCCGCCATCATGAAGATGTTGTTGTATTTGTCCAGGCCTTCCATCAGTTCTTTTCCGAGAGCCTTGTCGGTTTCTTCCCAGACCTTGATGACTGCCTTGTATCTTTCTTCTTCGGTGGCAAATCCGCGGCGGTAACGTGCCGAGATCTCATCCACTTTGTGCTGCGCCTCTTCCAGCATATCCTTCTTGCGGGCCGGCACCTTCATATCCGAAATGGATACGGTCATGGCCGCGCGGGTGGAATACTTGTAGCCGATGGCCTTAACAAGGTCCAGCACCTCTGCCGTGCGGGTCGCGCCGTGGGTATTGATGACCTTTTCCAGGATACCCTTGAGCTGCTTCTTGCCGACCATGAAATCCACTTCCGGCTTGAGCATGTCTTCCGGGGTCTCGCGCTTCACATAACCCAGATCCTGAGGCAGGATCTCGTTGAAGATGAAACGTCCCAGCGTCGATTCCACAACGCCCTGGATCTCTTCGCCGCTGGGCATCGTGTGCTTCATACGCACCTTGATACGCGCGTGCAGATCCACATATCCGTTCTCGTAAGCCAGAATGGCTTCGTTCACGTTCTTGAAATACTTACCCTCGCCCTTGCTTCCTTCACGCTCCTGGGTCAGATAATAGATCCCCAGGACCATATCCTGCGAAGGCACTGCCACAGGTGCACCGTCGGAAGGCTTCAGCAGGTTGTTGGGCGACAGCAGCAGGAAACGGCACTCTGCCTGCGCTTCCACCGACAAAGGCAGATGCACGGCCATCTGGTCACCGTCGAAGTCGGCGTTAAATGCGGTACATACCAGCGGATGCAGCTTGATCGCCTTACCTTCTACCAGTATGGGCTCAAACGCCTGGATACCCAGACGGTGCAGTGTAGGTGCACGGTTCAGCATAACCGGATGCTCTTTGATGATGTCCTCGAGAACGTCCCAAACCTCGGGCTGGAGCTTCTCGACCATCTTCTTCGCGCTCTTGATGTTGTGAGCGGAACCATTCTTAAC
>JAEELW010000115.1 GCA_016282915.1 Lachnospiraceae bacterium
ATACTGGCAATCCGGGAACAGATCGACAATATTTGACGGAAACGTTGGCGGGATGTAAGATAATGGTTAAATCTGGCTAGAAACATCTACCATCGGATCAGTCTCATTCCTGTCAACTGACGATTCCTTTACGCCATCATTGCTCTATCCCGACCTTGACACAAGGTGAAAAAGAATATAAACTTAATGCTAGTGTGGATATCCGCATTATCGTTTCAGTTAACAATGAGGGAGAGATAAAAAAATGAAAAAAAAGATCGCTGTATTATTTGTATCGTTGATTGCTACGCTTTCGCTTACCGCCTGCGGAACATTCAAATGCCAGATCTGTGAGCAGGAAAAGAGCGGCACCAAGCACGAAGTTTCCATGCTGGGTCAGACCCTGACGGTCTGCGACGACTGCTATGAAGGCATGCAGATCCTGAACGGACTTTTCAATTAATCTGCTATCAAGATGATCTACGTAAAAGCACAGCCGAAAACGGCTGTGCTTTTTGCTATATTGTGCAATTAGCGGAATTCGCTTTACATCTCCCATATAGGAAAAGCCCCCGGAATGCAGACATCCGGTCCGGAGCAATCCGGAGGGCCCCCTCTCACACTTGCAAGCCCGGCTTCATCTGTGGTAAGATGTGCCCATGAAACTCGACGACGATTTTGATGAAGAATATGACGATATCGATACAGCTCCCAAACGCGGCATTTCCTTACGCGGCGCGGCGCTTGTTATCTCTCTTTTTGTGTTCCTGACCCTGGTCATCGTAGCCATCGCCAATCACAAACCATCAACCAAAAAAAGCGGCGGTACACCCACGCATTCCGCTGCGGCCGACGACTGGAACAATCCGGACCATCAGCAGGTACAGGATATGACCGGCGGCAAAGGCACTGCCGAAGACCTGGATTTCTGGTACGCCTATCCTACCGAGACGCCGACCCCCGCTGCGGTTTCGCAGGACAGCGCGGAAGACAGGCCCGCGGATGCCGAGGAAGAAAAGCTTTCCGTCTCCGAAGACGGTATGCATACGCTGATCCGCTATGACGACGGCACGCAGGAATGGGCCGAGATCAATCCCTATCTCGCCAGGAACAAATACGATTTCAGCGGGCTGGTCTACAAAAAGCCCTTTATGAGTTATTACGAAAACAATACGAAAAAAAGCTTCGTCGGCGTGGATATCTCCAAAGACGAAGACTACGTGGATTTCGAGCTTCTGAAAAAAGCCGGCGTCGACTATGTGATGCTGAGGCTCGGGCAGCGCGGTTACTTAAGCGGCGAGCTTTCCGTGGACGAAAATTTCGCCGACAATTATAAACGCGCAAAAGAAGCCGGCCTGGAGATCGGCGCCTATTTCGTGACGGCTGCCATCGACACGGACGAGGCAAAGGAAGAGGCCGATTTCTGCGTAAAGACCCTGAGCGAAAACGAGGCGGAACTCACCTATCCCCTGGCGCTTTCCACCAAACAGCTGGGCAGCGGCAAAGCGCGGACCGACAGCCTCGAAAAAATGCCCCGCACCAACTGTGCGCTCACTTTTATGCGCACCGTGGAAGAACACGGCCTCTTCTCACTGCTTTATGGCGACAAAGCCACGCTGATCAAAAAATTCAGTCTGGGATCCATGATCGGTTATGATATCTGGTATTCCGAGGCGGCAGATCTGCCGGATTATCCCTACCAGTTCGTGATGTGGCAATACGATCTGGGTGGGAAAGTCGAGGGCATCGCAGGCGGTGCCCGGCTGAATATCAGTTTTATTGACTATTCAATACGATGATATAAGGTTGAGGACAAGTAGACAGTCCTTAATTATCCTCAAGCGGCTCTTATCCACAATACCTTCTCTTACACGATCCTCTTAAATCTTCTCTCCAGCTCGCTGCGGCTCATGGAAAAGATCGTCGGTCTTCCGTGGGGGCAGTGATAAGGATTGTTCAGAGTGAGCAGTTCATCCAGGACCGTGTCCATTTCCTGCATGCTGATCACATCCCCGCCTTTAACGGCAGCCTTGCAGGCCATGGTTGCCAGTACGCGGTCAACTGCCGCGGATACTGCGCCGCTGCCCTTCAGCCCCAGTTCATTTAAAGTCTCGAGAAAAAGCGCCGACGGCTCTTTCCGGTATAATTCCAGGGGGATCGTGGTAAGCGCTACCTCACTCCCGCCGAAATCCTCCATCGTAAAACCGGCTTTTTCCAGAACACTCCGGTATTCCTCCATCGTATCCTTTTCCGAAGGGGAAAGCGTTACGATGATGGGCGGTGCCAGCTGCTGCGTATAGACGTGGTTTTCGTTATACTGCGCTACCAGACGCTCATAATTGACCTTTTCATGGGCGGCATGCTGGTCCACGAAATACAGCTTATCCTGCCAGGAAAACATCCAGTAGGTGTTGAACACGCAGCCGATCAGCCGGTACTGTTTTCTGGCTTTTTCCGAGATCACACGCTCTTTGGGCAGCATCTCCAGCTGTTTCGCTCCCTTGTAAGGATCGGGTGGGATCTGCGAGCGTACTGCCGGCGCGGAAACTGCCTTCAATCCCGCGGCTGCCGGCCTGAGATCGCTGACCTCAGCCGTATCATCCTCATCCGAAAATGTAATTTCAAAGATATCCCGCTCTTTCGGCCTGCGCATATCCTCTGCCGCAGGCTTTTCATCCGCTTCCTCCGCATTCCGGTTGCCGCCTCCGGACGTCTTCAAAGAAAGTGCCTTCGGATCTGCCGCCGTATCGCTTTCCGAACGAAGCTTCTCACTCTCTGCGATTTCTCCAACCTGCCTGCTTTCCAAACGAAGCTTTTCCGTCACCGCGCTCTCACTGCCCGGAACGCCTTCCGAAGTGATCCCGCCGCTCTCCGGGAGGTCCTCTCCCGCGCCGCCTTCCGCCGGGAAATTCCGCGACGCCGCTTCCTGTCTGCGTTTCTCCTCAAAAGGCTCCGGCGCCTCCGCAGGCTTCTCCTCTTCCTTCTCCGACGGAGACTCCGGGATCATCTCCCGGCTGTGAAGCGTCTCGGACACACTGCTGCTCAGGCCTTCGAATACCTTTTCACGCTCATGGAAGCGCACATCCATCTTGGAGGGATGAACGTTCACATCGATCTCGGCGCTGTCCATGGAGATATGCAGCACACAGAAAGGGAATTTGTGCTGCATCAGATAACCGCGGTATCCTTCCTCGATGCCGCGGGACAAGAGCTCGCTTTTGATATAGCGGCTGTTCAGAAAACAGTTCTCGAAATTCCGGTTGGGCCGGTTCATCGAAGGGCTGCCCAGATAACCGTCGATCCGTATGCCGTTCACCTCGCGGGATACGGGGATCACGCTTTTTGCGGCTTCCCGTCCGAAGATGCGGTGGATGACTTCTTTTAAGTCGCCGCTGCCGCTGGTCATGAAACGGTTCTTTCCGTTCAGGACGAATTTAAAGGAGATATCCGGCCTGCTCAGGGCCAGATGCTCCATGAGCTCGGCAATGAGATTGCCTTCCGCTGTGGGCGTTTTCAGGAACTTCCGCCGAACGGGCGTATTATAAAACAGCTGGGAGACCACCACGGTGGTGCCTTCCGGCGCCCCGATCTCCTCCGGGCCGGATGCTTCTCCGCCGTTCACTTCATAGCAGTGTCCCATGAGCTCGTCCTTCTGCCTCGTGATCATGCGCACGCGGCTCACGGAAGCGATGGACGCCAGAGCTTCTCCGCGGAAGCCCATGGAATGCAGCGTATTCAGATCTTCAATGGAACGGATCTTGGAGGTGGCGTGACGCAGGAACGCGTTCGGGATCTGGGAAGCCGGGATACCCGCGCCGTTATCGGTCACGCGGATCAGGTCGGCACCGCCGCCCCGGATCTCCACGGTGATGGCATCGGCGCCGGCATCCATGGCATTTTCCGTCAGCTCCTTGACCACGCTGGCCGGACGTTCCACTACCTCGCCGGCTGCGATCTGGTCTACTGTATTATGATCGAGCACCCTGATCTCGGACATTTCCTGCACTCCTTACTGCTCTTTCCCTCAGAACCTGTTCTTCAGCCTGTTCTGCAGATGATAAAGGGTATTCAGCGCCTCCAGCGGCGTCAGCGTCGTGATCTCCAGCGAGGCCAGCTCGCTTAAGATATCCTGATCGCTGTTCGTATCGAAAAAGCTCATCTGCTTCAGTTCCACTTCATCCCAGGTCTTCACCTCGGGCTTCTTCGTTCCGGAGGGCACGGCGATCTGCTGGATCTTTTCGGTGATGTCGTTATCCAGAAGCTGCATCACGATCTGCGCCGCCCGGTCGCACACCTCCTGGGGCACGCCAGCCAGCTTCGCCACCTGGATGCCGTAGCTCTTATCGGCGCCTCCGGGGATGATCTTGCGCAGGAAAACGATATCGTCGCCCCGCTCCTTCACTGCGATGCAGTAATTGTTCACATTCTCCATCTTGCCTTCCAGCTCGGTCAGCTCATGGTAATGGGTCGCAAAAAGCGTCTTGGCCCCAAGCAGCTTTTTGTTGCTGATATGCTCCACCACCGCCCAGGCGATGGACAGGCCGTCAAAGGTGGAGGTTCCGCGTCCGATCTCGTCCAGGATCAGCAGCGAGTCCGGCGTGGCGTTTTTCAGGATATTGGCCACCTCGTTCATCTCCACCATAAAAGTACTCTGGCCGCTGGCCAGATCGTCCGAAGCCCCCACGCGGGTAAAGACGCGGTCCACGACGCAGAGGCTGGCTTCTTTGGCAGGCACGAAGCTCCCCATCTGAAACATCAGCGAGATCAGCGCCACCTGCCGCATGTAGGTGGATTTTCCGGCCATATTGGGGCCTGTGATGATGCTGATGCATTTCTTTTTATTATCAAGATAAGTATCGTTATCGATGAACATCTCTCCCGGGATCATCTTTTCCACGACCGGATGTCTCCCGCCTTTGATATCGATAACGGAGTGTTTGTTGAGCGCCGGACGTACATAGCGGTTCTGCTCAGCCACCAGGGAAAGGGAGGCAAAAACGTCCAGCCTTGCTATAGCCGCCGCGCTCTTCTGTATGCGCAGCAATGCACCCTCGACCCTGTCACGCAGCGCGACAAAGACATCGTATTCCAGCCCCGCCAGCTTGTCCTCGGCGTTCAGGATCATATCCTCCAGTTCCTTTAAGCGCGGCGTGATATAGCGCTCGGCATTGGCCAGGGTCTGCTTGCGCATGTAATCCTCCGGCACCAGATCCTTATAGGAATTGGTCACCTCAAGATAGTAGCCGAAAACCTTATTGTAACGGATACGCAGGTTTTTGATGCCCGTGCGTTCCCGCTCCGTTTCCTCCAGCCCGGCCAGCCAGCTCTTGCCCTCGGTCTTGGCCTTACGCAGCGTATCGATATCCTCATCAAAACCGTCGCGTACAAGTCCGCCCTCGCGTATGGTCAGCGGTGGCTCTTCCACGATGGTCGCCGTGATCGCATCGCTGATATCGCTCAGGGCATCCAGGCTTTCGTTCAGCTCTTTCAAAGCTTCCGCGTCCATCCCGGATAGGATCTCCTTGATGGGCGGCAGCATCTTCAGTGAATTTCTAAGGGCGATCATATCCCTGGGATTGACCGTATGATAGCTTACCCTCGCCATCAGGCGTTCCAGGTCGTAGACCGCGTTCAGATATTCCCGGATCTCGTCCCGGTCCACGCCGCGCACGCAGAGTTCTTCCACGGCATCGAGGCGCTTCAGTATCGCATCCCCGTCCACCAGAGGCTGCTCGATATCACTCCGCAGCATCCTGGCCCCCATGGCCGTACGCGTCTTATCAAGGACCCAGAAAAGGCTGCCCCTTTTCTGCTTTTCCCTGAGAGTCTCGGTCAGTTCGAGATTCCGCCGGGTAGCGGAATCGATGAGCATGTAACGTGCCCCCGTATAAGGATGCAGCGCAGTGATATGATGAAGCGGGATCTTCTGTGTCTCCAGAAGATAGGAAAGCAGAGCGCCGGATGCTGTCGTATCGGCCGCCCCCTGCTTTAGCCCGAGTTTTTCCAGACTTTTTTCGTGAAAATGTTCCAGCAAAGTCTTTTCACAGTCGGCGGATTCAAAATAACGCCCTTCCAGCTCGTAGAGGGCGATCCCGAGACGCTCCTTCAGCTGTTTCACGCCCGGAGCGGAAAGCATGAGCGTATCGTTGCAGATGATCTCTACCGGACAGAGCTTCTGTATCTCATCGCAGAGTTTGTCCTCACTTTCCGCCGACGTTACATAGAATTCACCGGTGGTCACATCGCAGAAAGCGATGCCGGAAGTATTCTGCATGGCGAATATGCACATGAGAAAGCGGTTCCTGCTCTCATCCCTCTCTGCCGCAGCCATATTGGTGCCGGGCGTGACCACACGCGTCACTTCCCGCTTTACCAGGCCTTTGGCCAGCTTCGGATCTTCCACCTGTTCGCAGACCGCTACTTTGTATCCCTTTTCCACGAGCTGCGTCAGATAGACATCCACCGCATGGTAGGGTACGCCGCACATGGGTGCGCGCTCGTCAAGACCGCAGCTTTTCCCGGTCAGCGTCAGCTCCAGCTCACGGGATACAGTCTCGGCGTCCTCAAAGAACATCTCATAAAAATCACCCAGACGGTAAAAGAGGATACAGTCCGGGTATTCTTCCTTGGTCTCCAGATATTTCGCCATCATCGGCGTTACTTTTTCGCGGTCGATCTCCATCCGTCTACACTTCTTCTCCGATATAATAGAATCCTTTGTTCTCCGCCAGCCGTACACGCCGGTAGCTGCCGATCATGGATGCATCTCCTTTGAAATGCACCAGAAGGTTATTGGCCAGACGGCCCGTGACCATGGAAGCATCATGTTCGTTCATGCCTTCCACCAGCGCCTCCGAGATCCTTCCTTCAAAACGCTGCACACGTTCTCTTGCGCAGTCCTGAACGGTCTTTAAGAGGCGGTCGAATCCCTTCTGCGTCTCCTCTTCGCTCATGACCCTTGGCATCTTAGCCGCCGGTGTCCCGCTCCGCGGGGAATAGATAAAGGTAAAGGCATTATCATATTTCACTTCCTCTACAAGCGAGATCGTCTCTTCGATATCTTCTTCGGTCTCGCCCGGGAAGCCCACGATGATATCCGTTGTGAGCGAAAGATCCGGCATGGCCGCCTTCAGGCGTCCCACCAGCTCCAGATACTGTTCCCTGCTGTAGCAGCGGTTCATCAGCTTCAGGATGCGCGAACTGCCGCTCTGCACGGGCAGATGCAGATGGTCGCAGATCTTTTCGGAGGAGGCCATCACTTCAATCAGTTCATCGGAGAGATCCTTCGGATGGGAAGTCATAAAACGGATACGGCGTATGCCGTCGATCTTTTCCACTTCTTTCAGAAGCTGCGAAAAACACAGCTCACCCTCACAGCCCCGCCCGTAGGAATTGACATTCTGCCCCAAAAGCATCACCTCGCTCACGCCGGAGGCGGCCAGTTCTTCGATCTCTTTAAGGATCTCCGCAGACGCACGGCTGCGCTCGCGTCCCCTTACATAGGGCACGATGCAGTAGGTGCAGAAATTGTTACAGCCGAACATGATATTGACGCCGGATTTAAAAGCGTACTTCCGGCTGACAGGCAGCTTTTCAACGATGGCGCGGCCTTCCGGCCAGACATCCACCACCATCTCTTTTTCATCAAACATCCGAAGGAGCAGTTCCGGGAAACGGTACAGATTATGCGTACCGAAGATCAGATCCACAAAACGGTAACTTTCCCGGATGCGTTTGATCACGCCCTCCTCCTGCATCATGCAGCCGCAGAGGGCGATACGCTTTCCGGGATGCTGTTTTTTCATCGCGCCCAGATGCCCCAGACGTCCGTAGACACGCTGGTTGGCATTGTCACGCACGGTACAGGTGTTATAGATCACGAGGTCGGCTGCCTCGTCTTCGCAGATCTCAAAGCCCGCCTCTTTCAGAACGCCGCAGAGCTTCTCGGAATCCCTGGCATTCATCTGACAGCCGAAGGTGGTCACACAGGCGCTGGGCGTACATCCCAGCGTATCCTTCCACTCAAGGATCTTTTCTCTCAGTGCCTTAAGGGCGGCCTCCTGCGCGGCAAGTTCTTCTTCCCTGCTGCGCTCCGCTCCCTGCTCCGAGAGCATCCCGGCCTCCGTGCCCGTCACGAGCGCACCTGCCCGTTTCCGGTGATCCGGAATTTATAGGAAGTCAGTTCCTTCAGCCCCATGGGGCCGCGGGCATGCAGCTTCTGTGTACTGATCCCGATCTCGGCGCCGAAGCCGAATTCAAAGCCGTCGGTAAAGCGGGTCGAGGCATTGACATAGACGCAGGCGCTGTCCACACCGCTTAAGAATTTCTCCGCAGCTTCCTTATCCTCCGTAACGATCGCTTCGGAGTGATGGGTCGAGCAGCGGTTGATATGTGCAATGGCTTCTTCAACGGAATCCACGCATTTTACGGAAATGAGCAGATCCAGGTATTCTTTTTCGTAATCCTCCTCCGTCGCGGGGATCACCAGATCGCAGGCGGCGCAGGCCGTATCGTCCCCCCGCAGCTCCACGTTCTTTTCATGGAGCGCCTTTGCAAGTCGCGGGAAGAGCGTATCCGCCACGGCGCGGTGTATCACCAGGGATTCGGCGCAGTTGCATACGCCGAGGCGCTGGGTCTTGGCATTGATCAGGATCTTTTCGGCCATGTCTGGATCCGCTGCCGCATCGATATAGACGTGGCAGTTTCCGGCACCGGTCTCGATCACCGGGATGCGGCTGTTTTCCACGACGCTGCGGATCAGCCCTGCCGATCCCCTGGGGATCAGCACATCCACATAATCACGCATCTGCATGAACTGTTTCGTCGTCTCACGGTCCGTCGATTCGATCAGCGAGATCGCTTCCACCACGATGCCCTGTCTCGCCAGTCCCTTGCGGATCAGTGCAGTGATGGCCGTATTGGAATGGATCGCATCGCTGCCTCCTTTCAGGATCACGGCATTGCCGGACTTAAAGCATAAGGCAAACGCATCCGCCGTCACATTGGGTCTGGATTCATAAATGATGCCGATCACCCCCAGGGGAACACGGACTTTCCGTATATGCAGCCCGTTCGGCACATCCCATTCATCCAGCACATCCTGAAGCGGATCCGGCAGCGCAGCCACCTGCCGCAGACCTTCGCTCATCGCATCGATACGCGCCGGCGTCAGGCGCAGGCGGTCGATCAGCGGCGCAGGCACTCCCTTCGCTTCCGCTGCGGTGATATCCTTTTCGTTTGCGGCGATGAGCGTGGCGCTCTCGCTCTTTAAGAGATCGGCGATCACAAAGAGCGCTTCATTCTTTTCTTCCGTCGTAAGCCCTGCCAGCTTATACTTGGCATCCTTTGCAAGGGCACAGAGTTTTTCCAGTTCCATCATAATCCTTCTCCTTCCGGGATATCAGAACCGTTCCGCTGTCTTTTACCAGAACAGTTTATCATTTTCCGTGATCACGCCGTCCAGCCGCACGTCATGCGGCTCCACCGGGATCTGCTCCACCATCTGCGAACTGTAGGCAAGACCGATCTTTAAGATCGACGGGTATCTTGCCAGAAAACGGTCATAGAAACCTTTGCCGTAGCCGATACGGTATCCGTCCATGGAAAATACCGTCCCGGGTACCAGAGCAACGGCCGCATAGATCCAGTCACCGCCGGTACGCTGCAGCATAAAGGGCTCCTGTATTCCCCGGAATCCCACACGCAGCTCCGACAGATCCTCCACGCGGTAAAAGACCAGATCCGCTCCCTCCACACGGGGATAGTAGGTCCGCTTGCGCAGGCGCTTGCAGGTCTGGAAGATCCCTTCGGTACGCACCTCCGAGCCGAAATCCGAATAGAGCAGGATATCTTCCGCCTGATTTACCAGTTCCACGGAAAAAAGATTACGCAGGATCATATCGGAACGCTGCTGCATCTCACTTTCCGTCTGGTGATCTCTTTTTCGTAAGATTTCCCGGCGCAGCTGCGCCTTACTCATCACGATCGCCATATTTTTCTCCAAGATTCGTTATGCTGCCGTCTTTCTCCACGATGTCGATATTATTCAGCTGTGCGCACAGACTTCCGCGGATCGCGTCTATATACTCTTTTCTCAATATCTTCTGCTCCATCTTTTCCGTAGGGCTCAGTGCCCGTTCCTGCGACAGATGGTAAAGCTCGTTAATGCGCGCGATGCGCTCTTCCATGGTCATTCCTGATCCTCCACATAATCCTTCAGATAGAAATTCTCGTCTTTGTTCGCCAGAAAGAGCGTTCCCACATCCCTGCCATCCATGATACGGTGCAGGATGCGCATATCTTTGGAATTTGCAATGATCATATCCGCTCCGGAACGCGTGGCGATCTCCGCCGCATGCAGCTTGGTGTTCATGCCGCCGGTCCCCACATCCGAGCCCGTCGAGGCCTTGCCCATGGCAAGGATCTCCTCCGTCAGTTCCGGCACAATGGGCAGGAACCTGGCGCTCTCCGACTTGCGCGGATCATCGGTATAAAGCCCGTCGATATCGGAAAGCAGGATCAGAAGATCCGCCCCTACCAGCGCCGCAACGATGGCGGAAAGAGTATCGTTATCACCGAATTCGATCTCGTAAGTGGAAATGGTGTCGTTCTCGTTCACAATGGGGATCACCCCCAGCTTCAAAAGCTCCGAAAAGGTATTATGCGCATTGAAACGGTTCAGATCCGCCACGATGGTATTCTTGGTCATGAGGATCTGCGCCGCCACCTGGCCGTACTGTGAAAACAGACGCTCATAGGTCATCATGAGCCTTGCCTGTCCGATAGCCGCGCAGGCCTGTTTGACCGAAAGCTTCGTATCCTCGCCGGCGGGGATATGTACGGTCTTCTTCCCGGCGGCGATGGCGCCGCTGCTGACCAGGATCACATCCTTGCCTTTGTTCCGTATATCGCAGAGCTCCCGTACCAGGGTCTCCATCTTGATATAATCGAATTCTCCCGTTTCCTTATGCCGCAGCGAGGAAGATCCCACCTTGACCACGATGCGTTTCTTATTTTTGATCAGTTCCCTGTAATGGTCCATTGTCTTTGTCTCTTAAGCCGGTAAAGCGCTCTTTTCCTTTCCTGACATTGCTCCGGATGTGAGTTCCATCCTTCAAGCAAGCATTTTTATTTTCACTTCTGTCCGCGTTCATCCCCGGGGCAGGATGCACTCCGAAATAAACTCCGCCACACGTGCCGCCGCCCTGATGCCGTCCACGGCTGCCGAGGTGATCCCGCCCGCGTAGCCGGCGCCTTCCCCGCAGGGAAAAAGCCCCTTTACGCTTCCTGATCCCTTTTCATCTCGTACGATGCGCAGCGGCGACGAGGTGCGGCTTTCCACCGCTGCCAGCAGCGTCTGCGGATCGTCAAAGGAAGGGATCGACCTTCCGAAGACCTCAAACGCTTCGATGATATCTTTTTCCAGCGCCTCCGGCAGTATCCCGTTCAGAGGCGCATAGGCAAAACTCCCTTTGATCTGCGGTTCCACGCCCCGCATCGCGGCTTCCATACGTCCTGCCGCAAAATCCCCGAGGCATTGCAGCGGGATACGTCCTCCGGCAGCGGCCCAGGCCGCTCTCTCCATCTTTTCCTGAAGGAGCATGCCGTCGAAAAGCCCTCCGCCTGTGATCTCCGGTCCCACCGATACCACGATGGCGGAATTGGCGATCCCGGATGCCCGTCCGTGATAGCTCATCCCGTTCACCACCAGCTCTCCCGGGGCACTGGAGGCATTGATCACATATCCGCCGGGGCACATGCAGAAGCTGTATACGCTCCTGCCCGAACTGCTCTTTGCCGTAAGCTTATACTCGGCTGCCGGCAGTTTTTTGCTTTCATATCCTTCCCCGTACTGGTTCCGGTCGATAAAGGCCTGCTCATGCTGCACACGAAAGCCTGCCGCAAAAGCCTTCGGCTCCATATGGATCCCGCATTCCGAAAGTGCCCGAAAAGTATCCCTGGCGCTGTGTCCCGTGCAGAGCACCAGCGCCGCGCATTCACGCTCCGTAAGCTGTCCCTTCTTCATAAGAAGGGCCCCGCTGATACGATCATCCTTTATGAGCGGCCGTTCAAAACGGGTACCGAACAGGAACTCGCCGCCCAGCCTCTCGGTCTCCTCCCGCAGATTCGTGACTACGTGCTTCAGCACGTCCGTTCCGATATGCGGATGGGCATCGTAAAGGATCTGCGACGGAGCTCCGAACTCTGCAAAGATCCTGAATACTTCCGTATGAAGGCCTTCGCGGTCTGAAGTCTGGCTGAAAAGCTTTCCGTCGGAAAAGGTTCCGGCTCCGCCCTCACCGAAAGCCACATTGGATTCGGGATCCGGTTCCGCCCCTTCAAAAACGGCATTTACCTTCTTATCCCGTTCCGCGATCTTCTCTCCGCGTTCTGCAAGGATCGGCCTGAGCCCCGCTTTTGCGAGCATATATGCACAAAAAAGCCCTGCGGGCCCCGCACCGACGATCAGCGGACGCTTTTCTTCCCCCTGTGGCAGCTTCGCGACCTCCGGGAAACGGTAGATCACCGGCTGATACGGCTTAAGCGCTTTTTTTGCAACCGGCGCCTTTAAGAGCTTTTTGCGCAGATCCCCGCTCACGTCAAAAGCCACGCTGTAAACATAATACAGATCCGGCTTCTTTCTCGCATCCAGCGAGCGCCTGATTATCTTAAGTTCCCTGATACCGTCTTCCGGAATACGGAACAAACGGAGCAGCGAAGCCTTCAGTTCCTTCTGCTCATCCGTAAAGGGTACTTTCAGTTTTATGTCATCCACACGGAACATATAATCCATGATATTATAATACTTTCTGCTTTATGAATCAAGCGGTGTTATGTGAATTGCAGCCGGTCCAGTCCGGCAGTCTGCGACGGCACAGCGGCATCCGCTCTTCATTCGGCTGGCTTTTTTTACGTATTCGGGGCAAGGTTTTGACTGCTCCCGGGCCGCGTACGGCGCGCATCCCTGCACTCGTACGCTTGATCCGCCTTCCATGGCGGATCATCCCTGGTTCCGTTCACCCGAATACGAAAAAGCCGCCTCATTCCGAATGCTCCGCCCTCTGTCGCCGTCGCAGCTTGCCGGGAATGAAAATAATGCCGCTTCCTTCTCATTTTCTCAGGATCATTGTTTATATCTGGATGAAGAGCAGTAATCATTTCTCTCTTGGGGATATGATGATACGGCAGTGCAGCTTGCCGGGAATGCCGGCGGTGCTCTCAGTTCTCCGTGGATAGCAGCCGGTCGCACACATGCATGGCACTGGCCAACGCGAAATGCAGATTATAGCCGCCGCACTCCCCGTTCACATTGAGAAGTTCCCCGAGGATATGGACGCCGGGATGCTGCCTGCATTCCAGATCGTCACTTAACGCGGAGAGCGGCACGCCGCCGCACATGAGCTGCGCATCCTTATAGCTCCCATAGCCGGCCGGCGTATATTCCGCACTGCGGCACAGGCGGAAAAGCTTTATGAGCTCCTCCTCCGGCAGCTCCGAAACCGGCCGTGAAGGCGCGAGGCCCGCTCGGTGCAGCAGTTCCACCGCCAGCTTCTTATTCAGGATTCCCGCAAAGAACTCCTCGAGACTCCTCTGGGAAAAGCACTCCGCCCTTGCCGAAAGATAAGCATCCCCCTCTTCCAGGAACGGAAGAAAATCGACGTGGATCCGGCTGTTCATCGTATCCTCGAGATAACGGCTGAGCTGAAAGACCGGGATGCCGGAAAGCGCTCCCTTCGTGATCTGCAGCTCCCCCTGCTCCGAATAACTCCCCTGCGGCGTTTGAAGTGTGATCCTTGCATCACAGCGCACACCGGCTGCCGCTTTCAGCTCTTCCTTCACCCTTATCGCACAGAGAGACGGATAAGTCTTTACAAGACTTCCCGCCATCTCTTTTGCCAGCGCCAGGGCATTATCCTTTTCCTCGGCGTAAACGCCGGCACGTCCGCCGGCCGCCAGAAGGATCTTTTTGAAAGGTCCGAAGCACCTTCCGTCGGAAAGAGTGATCCTCAGATCCCCGTCGATGCCGCTCACGAAGCTGTCCGTAAGGATGGCCACACCGAGTTCGCGCAGACGGAAACGGAAAGCATCCAGCACCGAGGAGGCCTGCCTGGTCACCGGATAAAGTCCTCCGCGGATCTCGCAGAGCTTCAGCCCCAGAGCATCAAAAAAAAGCTCCCGCCGCTTTGGAGTGAGCGTATTCAGGATCCGTTCGAGTCTTTCTTTGTCATCCGTCAGGTAATGCTCCGCTCCCGGCGAAAGATTGGACAGATTGCAGCGCCCGTTACCGGTCAGCAGCAGCTTCTTTCCGATGCGGTCCTGCCGCTCAAAGAGCTTTACCTTTATCCCTGCCTCTGCCAGCAGGATGGCTGAGCAGATCCCGGCCATACCTCCGCCGATCACGGCGGTCTCTTCCGCCATTCTTTTTCCCATCAGTTCTCCTTTATCTGCTTAAGGCTCAGACCAAGCCGTATCAGGTACTCTCCGAAAGGGAGCGAGCGCAGGCCGTATGCCGTGATCAGCCGGAAACGGCAGGCCGCGATAAAACAGAAGAAGAAATACAGGATACCGCAGATCAGAAGGACTACCAGCGCCGGAAGGAAAAGTCCGAAAAGCAGTCCGAGAAGCAATATCCCCACTCCTCCAGCAAGACAGATCCCCAGCGGCAGCAACACGGATTCCGCCGGATGGACCTGATAACGGATCATACGCCACAGCTGACGCAGATTCTGTGCAAGGATCAGTCCGAAAAAGAGTGCTGATGCCGGGATCATCGCATAGATACTGAGTGCCGGCCGGAAAAGGTAATATACCAGACCTGCGGGGGGCAGTGCCAGAACGCAATGCAGTATCGCTTTGCGCTCCCGCTTCAGCATCAGGATCTGCATCCCGCTCATCAGTGCAAAACCGCAGATCATCAAAACAATGCTTCCGAGCCGCAGCAGCCGCACGGCCATGGCCGAATCCACTCCCATGATGCCCTGTGCAAGCTGCGGTGCCATAACAGCGTTGAAGACCGCAAAGAAACTGAGTATCAGACCGCCCTGGGTATTTAGGGCCTGGCATTTCAGGCGCACTTCGGTCAGGTTTCTCCGTTCCGCTCCGGTCGTAACCTGCTCCGCTGCGGAGTATTGAAGGAGAAATACCAGGGCCATTGGCAAAAAGCCGAAAATACAGGAAATGCCGCCAAACATCCCCCACTGGTAACTGCGGATCAGCCACTCTCCTTCCGCCGCTGCACTGTCGATCACAAGTGCAGCATAGATGATCGAAAAAAAGCCAAGCATGGAGAAACACAGCGGAAAGCAGCGGCTGTATAAAAGCCCGCTCGGACTTTCATGCTTTTTATTGGAATCCCTTCCCAGCATCTCCTCCCTGCGTATCCTTCCGGAGCGAAGCTTCAATATGCAGAATACGATCGCTGCCAGTGTTCCGGGGATCAGCAGTATCGCTGCACTTCCTGCCCCATAGATATAACGTATCCCGTCATAGTGCAGGAGCTTGGCCGTCTGCTCTCCCGTGGAATTGCTCATATCCGAAAAAATGAAAAGGAAGACAAAGCCTGTAAACTGTCTCAGCAGAAAAGCTCTCGCCGTCGTCCACCTGTCATCGATCCCGTCTATATATGCACACAGCAGAAGAAGTACCGTATCACCCACAAAGAGCGGGAACATCCACAGCAGCGCCATTTCATTTCCGGGACCCATCAGAAGACGCGCTGCGATCCGCTGTGCAAAGGGAAGCCAGAACAGCGCCACGATTCCCACATACACCGCCGCGTTGACCGCAGCTGCCACCCCGAGTCTTGCCGCATTCCTGAAAAAGCCTCCGGCATAACGCCAGGCCACAAGACTGCGCAGTGCCTGAGCCGCCCCCAGGGGAAAAAGCATCAGAAAGAAAATGTGCACGGAAAATGCCGAATAAAAACCGGCGGCCCCCCTCGGTGAGATACGCCTCGTGATGAGGCAGGCCGACAGAAAGGCAAAGAGCAGCGCCAGGAATACACAGCCTGCGGTTCCCGGCAGATGAATGACACTGCGGCTTTTACTCTTTTTCTTTGCTGTCACACGTCCGCTCATAACCTGCCTCCTTCAGGATCTGCTCCTGCTCATCTTCCATACGGAGCCTGTCCGCTTCTTCTTCATGATCCCAGCCCAGAAGATGCAGCAGGGAATGTGCAAGCAGAAAAGCAAACTCCCGTATCCTGCTGTGTCCATAGTTTTCTGCCTGCTCTTTCACCTTTTCGGCACAGATCATGACCTCCCCCAGACACAGTGCCCCGCTTTCGGGATCGAAACAGTCGGGATCTCCGGGATCGATCATGGAAAAATCCGCCACGCATTCCGGCGTAAACGGCAGATTCGGGAAGGAAAGCACGTCCGTGACCCTGTCGATCCCGCGCTGGGATGCATTGGCCTCCCGTATGGTTTCGGCATCCACGATATACAGCGAGAGTTCCGTTTCAAAAGGACAGGGATATTTTTCAAACACGGTCCGTATCACTTTATCCGCGATCTTCTCGTAATCCTCGATAAAATCCACTTCACATTCACAGTATAGTTTCATAAATTCCCCCGCTCACATGATCGTCACATACTTCTTTTCATCCAGCAGTGCCTTTTCCGCACCGGCGAAATCGCAGAAACGGAGAGGCAGTCTGCTCAGCGCATCGGAACAGTAGATCTCCTGCATCCGCATTTCCACCAGTTCTTCATACAGCTTTGAAACATCCTCGCCCTGCGCTTTATACTTCAGGATATCATCCACCAGCTCCCCCGCCAGCGTAACGATCATGCATTCCACTGTCGGAAAAGGTGTACGGCCGCCCGACAGTATGAGTTCCTGCAGGTCTCCCGGCATACGTTCCCTCGTCATAAAGCTCCGCAGCTCTGCGGTCTTCTCCGGCGCATCCGGAAACAACGGAAGCTGTGCATAATAACCGCCGCCGCGGCACAGATAGGGATCCGCTCCCAGGCATTCACCGAGCACATCCGTAAAATGCGATACATGGATCGCCCGCATATACAGATCCGGAGCTTCCGTCTTCAGGCGTTCCATGAGCGGCGCCGTCTGGTCATTAAGCCCGGAAAAAATCCGCCGTCTCTTATCCAGCCTTCCGTAATTGACCCGCCATATCAGAATCAGCATCAGAACACTGTCGGCCGTAACTGCGGCAGCCGGGACGATAAAGCGTTCCACATTAAGCCCGCCCGTGGTATAAAACAGGGTCAGTGTAAAGAGCAGAATGAAAAAACATACATCACGGCAAAGCAGCGGCATCAGCGAACTGCAGGCTTCCTCCGCCTCCGCGTAAACGGCCACCGAGATCAGTGACGCCGCAAAATACAGGAAAAAAACACCGGCCGGAGCTCCTGCCAGCGATACCGAGAGCATCAGCAGCGTCGAACCTCCGCAGGCCGCACTGAAAGGTCCTCCCAGCACTGATAGCAGCGTAAACAGAAAAGGATAGATCCACGCGGTGACCGGCAGTGCACTCAGAAAAGCCGCCAGCGGCAAAAGCAGTGCAAAGCAGAGCTGCGCCCGGCGCGGAAAGCCGCTTTGAAAGGACTGGCGTTTCAGGCGCAGTTCCTGTTCACTGCTGAAGATAAAACACTGCGTGCCGATCACGATCCCGACGCAGCGCCGCAGGATCTCTCCATAGCTGCAGCTGGCAAAATAGGACATGATCCCGGTCACTGCCGCCGCTTCCGCGGTCAGCAGAAGGTGCAGAAATACCTGCCGGATGCTAATGCTTTTTCTGTCGGTTTTCATAGTTCTCGTATGCCTGCACGATACGCATCACCAGCGGATGGCGTACCACATCCCTGCTGCTCAGGGTACAGAAGGAGATCCCCTCCACCTTTCTGAGCACGCGGATCGCCTCTTCCAGTCCCGAAAGACTGTGAGGCGCCAGATCCTTCTGCGTCAGGTCCCCGGTGATCACGGCCTTGGAGCCGAAACCGATCCTGGTCAGGAACATCTTCATCTGGGCCGGTGTCGTATTCTGTGCCTCATCCAGTATGATAAAGGAATTGTCCAGCGTACGTCCGCGCATATAAGCCAGGGGCGCCACTTCGATCAGCCCCTTTTCCATATTCCTCGCAAAGCTCTCCGCTCCCATGATCTGGTACAGCGCATCATAGAGCGGCCGCAGATAGGGATCCACCTTGCTCTGCAGGTCTCCGGGCAGAAAGCCCAGTTTCTCGCCGGCTTCGATGGCCGGACGTGTCAGTATGATACGCCCCACCTCTTCCTGCCTGAATGCCGTGATCGCCATGGCCATGGCCAGATAGGTCTTCCCTGTCCCGGCAGGACCGCTGCCGAAAACGATCATGTCCCTGCGTATGGCGTCGACATATTCCTTCTGTCCGCTGGTCTTCGGTTTGACCGGCTTGCCGGTCACGGTACGGCAGATCATGTCCTGATCCAGTTTCAGAAGTTCATCTTCCCTGTCTTCTCTCGCAAGCTGCAGACCATATTCCATCTTGTGTGCCTCCAGTGAGCTTTCATTTTTCGCGATCTGTTCCAGATCCCGTAAAAGACGTATCGCGCGGTTCACGTTCTTCTCGCTCCCGCTGATCTGTATCTGTCCGTCGCGGTCCGTCACATCCACCATCAGCTCCTCCTCCAGCTGGCGGATATACTTATCCCCCGCCCCGAAAAGGATGCGTGCGCTGTCGCCGCTCAGTTCTATGCTCTTTTTTACACGTTCTTCCTTAGTGTCCAATCCTATTCCACCTCATCCAGTATGATCGCTTTTCTGCCTTCGGCGGCAGACTCCGCGATCCTGATCGCCGAAGCCAGACGCTCTTCGGCCGCCTTTTCCTTTGCTTCATCGGAATAATAGAGAAGCGCGATTGTCTCGCCTGCTCTGACCGTATCGCCGGTCTTTTTGAGGAAACGTATGCCCACATAGGGATCGATACTGTCCTCCAGCCTGCTCCGTCCGGCTCCCAGCATCAGGGAGGCCATCCCTGCTTCGGCACAGTCCATGTGTATGATGATCCCGTCGGAAGACGCCTTCAGTTCGGCACAGCCTCCCCGTGGAGCCAGTATGCTGTCATCGGACAGGCAGGCATCGTCACCGCCCTGTGCACGGATAAAACGTCCGAGCTGTTCAAGAGCCCTGCCGTCCGCAATGGCTTCCTCAAGCCTTTCCTCCGCCGCTTTTACGTCGGTCTCCAACTCTGCGAGAAGAAGCATCCTTGCCCCCAGTGCGAGCACCAGCTCGGTAAAATCCGCCGGTCCCTTCCCTTTCAGGGTATCGATGGCTTCCTGCACCTCCAGCGCATTTCCCACCGCATCGCCCAGCGGCTGATCCATGTTCGTGATCAGCGCCCGCATCTTTTTCCCTGCATGACGCCCGATCCCCACCATCGCCTCCGCCAGGGCCTTTGCATCCTCAAAATCCTTCATAAAAGCCCCGCTGCCGCATTTCACATCCAGCACGATGGCATCCGCTCCGGCCGCCAGCTTTTTGCTCATGATCGATGATGCGATCAGGGAAAGCTGATCCACGGTAGCTGTCACGTCACGCAGCGCATACAGCTTTTTATCGGCCGGTGCCAGCTCCGCCGTCTGTCCCATCAGGGCCAGGCCGATCTCATCTACCTGCCGCCGGAATTCCTGCTCGCTGAGGGATGTGCGAAAGCCGGGGATGCTCTCCAGCTTGTCGATGGTTCCTCCCGTATGTCCGAGTCCCCTCCCGCTCATCTTGGCGATCTTCACGCCGAGGGAACTCACCAGGGGCAGCAGCGCGATGCTGGTCTTGTCACCCACGCCGCCTGTCGAATGCTTATCCACCTTCACTCCGCGGATCGCGGACAGATCCATCACATCACCGCTGTCACGCATGGCCAGCGTCAGTTCTCCCGTCTCTTCCGCGTTCATCCCCCGGAAACAGACCGCCATCATCATGGCACTCATCTGATAATCGGGGATACTGCCTTTGGTATAGCCGTCGATCATCCAGCGGATCTCCTCACGGTCCAGGATCCCGCCTTCTTTCTTCTTCCGGATCAGATCATACATATTCACAGCTTTTCCCTCCTTGTCACGGCTTTTGTATTTTGCTATGATGACAGCATGGAACTGCCTGAACGTTTCTTACAAAGGATGAAAACATTACTCGGCGCGGAATACGACGCTTTTCTTTCCGCGTTCGGCGCCCCTGCCGAAAAAGCCTTTCATGTGAACCTTGCCCGGATCGGAACGGAACGCATGGCTTCCTGGCTTTCGGCCGAAAACTTTCCCGCCATGCCTTTCCCCGGCTCTTCCGCCTGGCGTTTTACGGATCCGGAGGAAAATACGATCGGCCATAAGAGCTTTCACCATGCCGGCGCCGTCTACTCCCAGGATCCTGCCGCAATGCTCGTTCTTTCCGGAGTGGAACTGAATCCCGAACTGCACATCCTGGATCTGTGCGCGGCTCCCGGCGGCAAGACCTCGCAGCTCGCCATGGCCGTGGACGGCGGATCCGGTTATGTTTTCGCAAACGAACCCAATCCTTCGAGAAACCGCATCCTGGTCAGCAATATCGAGCGCATGGGCTATCGTAACGTGATCGTCACCTGTCTCTCTCCGGAGGAACTGGCGACCCTCTACCCGGCGCATTTCGATCTGGTCCTGGTGGATGCCCCCTGCTCCGGTGAAGGGATGTTCCGTAAATATCCGGAAAGCGTTTCCGAATGGAGCGAGGAAGCCGTACTTAACTGCGCCCGGCGCCAGCGCGATATCTTAAACAGTGCTGCCGTATGCCTCCGTCCCGGGGGCCGCCTGATCTATTCCACCTGTACCTGGGCCGTCGAAGAAGACGAAGCCCAGCTGGAATATCTTACATCACAGCTGCATTTTTCCCCGCTGCCCCTGCCTGCCCCCGTTGCTGCCCTGGCTTATCCCACGGCTCCCGGGGCTGCCCGCTGTTATCCGCACCGCTATGCTGGAGAAGGGCAGTTCATGGCCTATCTGCAGAAGGAAGGCGAACACAGCCTGAACTCCAGGCCTTCTGCTTTCTGCGAAGGCTTAAGGGATCTGACGGAAAAAGAACACAATGAACTTCGTGACTGTCTCGGCGACGAGGCCGGTCGTTTCCTGTTCTATTCCTACCGCGACCGGATCATCCTCTTTCCCGGCGACATTCCCAGGCTTCCGGCCCGCAATGTCAGCTGCGTTGGCGTCACGGTAGCGGAAAAGGATACTGTAAAGAAACGGCTGATACCGCATCATCAGTTCTTTTCCGCCTATGGCGGCGAGCTTCTGCACAGGATCGACTGTGAACCCGGTGATCCCCGTATCGCACAATACTTAAGCGGTCTGGAGCTTCCGGCTGAAGGCAGCGACCGTCATCTGGCGTCCTTCCTCTGCTGCGGCGTTCCCATCGGCGGCCTGCGTGCTGCCGGCGGCCGGTACAAAAACCTCTATCCCAAGGGATTGAGAGAACATTAAGTCATTTATGATATGGTTCGTTCTTTCCGATCTTCTGGGCCCGGTACAGCTGCTCCAGCAGGATCACGCGCATCAGCTGGTGCGGAAAGGTCATTTTTGAAAAAGAAAGCAGCATCGCTCCCCTTTTGATGTCTTCATGCAGTCCCAGGGATCCCCCGATCACAAACTGGATATGCGACACCCCTCCGGCAGCTTTATTGAAGAACCAGCCGGAAAAACCCTCCGAATCGTATTCCTTTCCTTCGATCGCCAGCGCGACCCGCAGGGCCTTATCGTCCAGATACTGTGAGATACGCTCAGCCTCTGTTTTCAGTACCTTGAGGTTTTCGGCCTCCGTTGCGCCTTCCTCGGTCTTTTCATCCTTCACTTCAAGGATACGCAGCTTCATATAGGCTGCCAGCCGCTTTTCGTATTCCGCTGCCGCATCCCGGAAAAAAGCTTCCTTTACTTTTCCGACGCAGATGATATCCACATGGATCATAGATCAGTCCGTATTCTTCTCATAGAGCCGCGTATAGATCTCTTCGCAGATGTCCTCGGTATACTCCGGTTCAAGATTCATAAAGTGCTCGGAGATCTGTCTTCGCAAAGTCGTGTATCTGAGAAAAAAGCGCGCTTCTTCTTCCCGTATCTCTTCATTCCCGCCGGAAAACAGTTCCGCATCGAGTTTTTCGGCATCAAAATTCTCCGCCGCCCATTTCAGGATCTCGTCCGTACGTTTGTCTTCATCCTTCACACGTTTCAGGATCCGCTTCGAACGTTTCAGGGAAAAACTCCCGAGCAGCAAAAGAACCAGCGAAAACAGTGCCAGACAGGATGTCAGTATAAAACGCCGCGCGATCCCCATGGTCCCCGGCATCAGATCAAAAGCCCAGCACAGACTCGCTATGATCCCAAGGCCGCCAAAAATGAGCAGTGCAAAAGCAGAGTTTCTCTCCTCCGACGCCCTGTGTTCGCCTCTGCGGTAAAGCGGACTCTTCCCCTTGTCTTTCTCCATACCTTCTCCGTACCCCCAATAAAACCCCTAATGCGAAAACTCAATCCCCCTCATTTTCGCCATTCTCATCATCACCCAGAAGGCTTTCCGGCGGGACCAGCGCCTCCGGAGGTATCTGTTCACCCCTGGAAAAACTCTGGTCGGTTTCATCCCTCTGGGCCCGGTACAGCGTCCCGTCCATGATATCCCCGAGGAAATAACTTCCCGTCTTTATCGTATTCTCATAGAGATCCGACACATTTTCCGTGATCAGGTAATATACCCTGTCATCAAAACGGATCGCCGCTCCCACCAGATAACTGTAGTGGCTGGAACTGCCGGGCAGACGTCCTTCCGGATCCACGGTCTTACCGCTGTTCATATTATACTGTTTCAGGGCGTTGATGAAATCCTGCGCCTCCACTTCACCCGAAAGCGTCAGGTCAAAATCACATTCCGTAAATTCCCCGGGGATCCCATCCTGCGAATATGCCACAAAGATCAGATGACTGTGGCCCAGAGGCATGGGGATCGGGCTCAGATATTCGGAGCACTCGTTATCCGGCACTCTTCCATCCGTTGTATAATAGATACGGCAGTGTTTGCTCGCCTGGACACTGATGAGCTCCGGTTCGGTAAATTCACCGCCGTTCGGCGAGACCACGGGTGCATCCGGCTTTAGGATGTCTATGGTATAATTTGCTTCCGCCACGGGTGAAACAATACCGAAGCTGTTGACAAAGATCGCCTTGACATGATAGATCCCCATTTCATCAAAGATAAGCGCTGTGGTATACAGCTCGCTGTCCTGGGTAGGGATCGTGCCGTCCAGGGTATAATAGATCTTTCCCGTCGTAGAACCCGAAAGCTTGAGTACGATCACATCTCCGTAAGTCCCGGGTGCTTCCGAAAACTCCGGAGGCAGTGAAGTATACTCCTGAAACTGCGACAGTATCGTCGCATCATCACATTTTTCAAGGATCTCATCGATCTTTGCAAAGTCGTTCTTTCCCGCATAGTATTCAACGATACGCCGGTAGGCGAGCTGGGCGTTGACGTCCTTGGAACCGATGATCTCCCAGAGCATCAGGATCGCATCATCGGGATCATCGTTCTCGAAATAATAATCCGCAAGCGTAAATTTCAGGCTCGTATCGGTAGAATCGATCTCCAGAGCCCTCGTCATGTAGGCGATCGCTCCGTCATAATCACCGGCGGCCGCTGCTTCTTTTGCCAGCTGTGCCTGATATGCCTGGGAATGATCCCGGTAAAACACTTTGCTTATACGTATTCCGCCATAGATCAGTCCGCCGATCAGAAGAAGCAGGATCGCGAGAAAAACCCAGCGGAAGCGGCTGGCTTTCAGTGCAAGGAGCAGCTGATGCAGCACATCCTCCTCATCCATATCGAATTCATCAAACTCGCCGTCGTATTCCTCGTCAAAATCGTCCAGCTCTTCTTCCGTGTAAGTACTGCGTGCAGCGCCGGCAGCTTCGGGCTCATAAACCTGGGTGCCATCATCATAGCTTTCCGCATCGCTGCCGTCCCAGGCGTCCTCATAGCTTCCGTATTCATCGCCGGCATAATCCTCGATCGGGCTGCCGTCATCATAGTAGCCATCGTTGAAATATGCGCCGTCATCAGGATACACAGCCTCCTCCGGATAGATCCCGTCATCCGGAAGATATGCGGCATTTTCCGTATATACGTTTTCACGGTCATCCGGTCCGATCTCCAGATAGGAGAGCCCGTCACTGATCTCGTTCTCAATTGCAGGATCGAAATCCGGGATCAGCTGCAGCTCGGCGCCGCAGTTTTCACAGAGAAGCATGCCGTCATCGATTGTTGCTCCGCAATTCGGACAGATCATATATGCTTACTCCGTTACCCTGTTCACACAGTTATTCATCAGCATCGCGATGGTCATGGGACCGACGCCGCCCGGTACCGGTGTAATGGCAGAGCAGTGCGGCTCCACCGCGTCGAAATCCACATCACCGCAAAGCTTTCCGTTTTCCATACGGTGGATACCCACATCGATGACCACCGCGCCTTCCTTGATATAGGAGGCATCGATCATACGGGGTTTCCCGACCGCAACGACCAGGATATCCGCCCGCCGGCATACCTCCGCCAGATTCTTCGTCCTCGAATGGCATACCGTTACGGTGCCGTTTTCACGGAGCAGGAGAGCCGCCATGGGTTTTCCTACGATATTGCTGCGGCCGACGACCACACATTCCTTACCGGCGATCTCTATCCCGCTGCGCTTCAGAAGCTGTATCACCCCGGCCGGCGTGCAGGATACATAGCCCGGCTCTCCGATCAGAAGGGAGCCGACATTGACCGGATGGAAACCGTCCACATCCTTTTCGGGTGCGATGGCACGTATCACCTGCCGCTCGTCAAGCCCTGCGGGCAGGGGCAGCTGTACCAGTATGCCGTCCACTTCACTGTCTTTGTTCAGCTTATCGATCAGCGCGAGCAGTTCCTCCTGCGAAGTCTCCGCAGGAAGCTCGTAGGATCTTGATTCGATACCGATGTACTCACAGGCCTTTTTCTTATTCCCGACATACACCTTTGAGGCCGGATCCTCTCCCACAAGGATCACAGCCAGGCAGCGTTTTCCTCCCTGCGCCCGTATCTCCTCGAGCTGTTTTTTTAATTCATCCTTGATCTGAAGCGAGATCGCTTTTCCGTCGATTCTTTCTGCCATTTTGATTTCCCCCTTTTAAAACAGTCCGGTGATCTTTCCGTCATCATCCACATCGATGCGGAAGGCTGCCGGCGATTTCGGCAGTCCCGGCATGGACATGATGCTTCCGGACAACGCCACCACAAAACCGGCACCTGCACTGACATAAAGCTCGCGTATATGGAAGGTAAAGCCCGAAGGCGCTCCCAGCACCTTCGCGTCATCCGAAAACGAGTACTGGGTCTTTGCGATGCATACGGGAAGATCTCCGTAGCCCAGCTCTTCCAGACGCTTCAGCTCTTTTGCCGCCGCCGACGAATACTCCACTTCTTTGGCGCCGTAGATCTGCGTCGCGATCTTTTCGATCTTATCCTTAAGGCTGTCGCTTTCTTCATACAGCAGCCGGAAGTTCTTTTCTTTTTTGCAGAGCTCCATAACGATCTCTGCGAGCCCGACAGCCCCTTCCCCGCCTTTCAGGAATACCTCCGATACGGAGAACGGCACTCCCAGCTCTTTGCAGATATCGCCCAGGCAGGCGATCTCGGCTTCGCTGTCGTCCGCAAAGCGGTTGATCGTCACAACGACATTGAGACCGTAGCGCTGCATATTCTTTACATGGCGGCGCAGGTTTTCCGCGCCCTTCTTCAATGCTTCCGTATTCTCTTCCTTCAGATCAGCGACTGCCACGCCTCCGTTGTATTTCAGGGCACGTATCGTGGACACGATCACCACGGCATCGGGTGAGAAACCGGCCGTGCGGCACTTGATATCCAGGAATTTCTCCGCACCCAGGTCGGCGCCGAAGCCGGCCTCCGTGATGCAGTAATCTCCCAGACGCAGGGCGCTGTCCGTAGCGATGATGCTGTTGCAGCCATGTGCGATGTTTGCAAAAGGCCCGCCATGGATCAGTACGGGGCTGTGTTCCAGGGTCTGCACCAGATTGGGCCGGAGCGCATCCTTCAGAAGCGCCGCCATAGGGCCGACCGCCTGAAGCTGTGCGGCTGTCACCGGCTGTCCGTCACGGTCATAGGCAACGATGATGCGCCCCAGCCTTTCCTTCAGATCCTTCATATCCTTTGCCAGACAGAGTATCGCCATGATCTCGCTGGCCACAGTGATCACGAAATGATCCTCGCGCACCACGCCGTCGCTCTTTTCCCCGAGACCTACAACGATATTGCGCAGGACACGGTCATTCATATCCAGACAGCGTTTCCATACCACCTGTCTGGTATCGATCTGCAGGGCATTTCCCTGCTGGATATGATTATCCAGCAGCGCCGACAGCAGATTGTTGGCTGTCGTCACCGCATGGAAATCTCCGGTAAAATGCAGATTGATCTCCTCCATGGGGACCACCTGGGAATAACCGCCGCCGGCGGCGCCCCCCTTCATACCGAAACAGGGTCCCAGGGAAGGCTCGCGAAGAGCCAGAACCGCCTTCTCTCCCAGACGCGCAAAGGCCTGGGCAAGTCCCACGCTCACGGTAGTCTTGCCTTCGCCGGAAGGTGTGGGATTGATCGCCGTGACCAGGACCAGCTTTCCTCTCTTTTCCGAAGCGATCCTTTTCAGGCACTCGTTGGAAAGCTTGGCTTTGTAACGACCGTAATGCTCCAGATCCTCTTCCTGCAGGCCCAATCCTTTCCCGATCTCACTGACGGGCAGGAGTTTTGCCTCCTGTGCGATCTCGATATCACTCTTCATATCTTACTCCGCCTTTCTTTTTCTCAGGAATTCCTCCAGCTGCTCCGCGTTCATTAATACCTTTCTCGGCTTGGTGCCTTCCTCGGGGCCGACCACGCCGTTTGCTTCCATCTGGTCCACGATCCTTGCCGCACGGTTATAACCCACCTTGAATATTCTCTGCAGCATACCGCTGGAAGCTTTTTCCTTTTCTACCACAAAACGGCAGGCTTTATCAAAATATTCATCCAGATCGTCTCCGGGTGAGGAAGCCTCATCTCCGCCGTCACCCTCCTGCGAGACATTCTGCCTGGAAACTTCATCCAGGACTCTCTGGTCATAGACCGTTTCGGCAGCCTGCGCCTTGAGGAATTCCGTTACCTTCCGTACCTCTTCGTCCGATACGAAGGCTCCCTGGACACGCAGGGGTTTGTTGAAGCCGGCCGGTGAATAGAGCATGTCTCCCAGTCCCAGGAGCTTCTCGGCTCCCAGTGTATCCAGGATGATACGGGAATCGGTACCGCTGCCGCATTTCAGGCCCACACGGCTGGGGATATTGGCCTTGATCAGGCCGGTGATCACGTCCACGGAAGGCCGCTGGGTGGCTATGATCATATGGATGCCTGCCGCACGGGCCATCTGTGCCAGACGGCAGATGGAATCCTCCACCTCCTTGCCGGCTACCATCATCAGGTCGGCCAGCTCGTCCACGACGATCACGATCTGCGGCATGCGTTCGGCGGGACTTCCGTCCTCCTCCGTGATCTTCCCGGCCTCCACGAGTTCGTTATAGGCCTGGATACCGCGCACATCCGACTTTGCAAAAACGCCGTAACGTTTCGTCATCTCCGCCACAGCCCAGGCCAGGGCCTGATTGGCTTTTCTTGCTTCGGTGACCACAGGCATCAAAAGATGCGGGATCCCGTTATAGACCGAAAACTCCACCACCTTCGGATCGATCAGGATCAGTTTCACCTCTTCCGGCGTGGAATGAAAGAGTATGCTCTGAATGATGGAATTGGTAAAGACCGATTTACCGGAGCCCGTCGTACCGGCCACCAGCAGATGCGGCATCTTTGCGATATCCCCGATGATCACATGTCCGCTGATATCCTTACCGACCACAAATGCAAGGCGGGAATCGGCCTTTTTGAATTCGGGCGATTCCACCAGTTCCTTTAAGGTTACGGGGATCCGTTCCCGGTTCGGGATCTCGATGCCCACAGCCGCCTTACCCGGGATCGGTGCCTCGATACGGATCTCCTCCGCTGCCAGATTGAGCTTGAGGTCGTCCGCAAGGCCGACGATCTTGTTGACCTTTACGCCCTCACCGAGACTCAGTTCAAAACGGGTCACGGAAGGTCCCTGGCAGATTTCTTCCACCGTTGCCGTCACATTAAAGGACCGCAGGGTCTGCTGAAGGAGCAGCGCCGTATCCCTGAGCTGCTCGTCGCTGTCGCCCTTCGCCCCTTTCTTTCCTTCCTTGAGAAGGGATGTGGACGGTTTTTCATAAGGCTTCTTCTTTGCCGGGCCTGCAGGCTTTGCCGTTCCTTCCGCAGGCTTTGCCTCTTTCTTTTCTTTCTTTTCGGGATCTTCCGGCTTATCCGGCTTATTCTCTTCCACAGAAGGCGTGGGATCCGCTGCCGGAAGTTCTTC
>JAEELW010000116.1 GCA_016282915.1 Lachnospiraceae bacterium
ATAACAACGATCGTGATCACAGCCAGACACACAAGTACTGCAGCCGCTGCCACTGCGATCAGCAGCTTCTTTTTTCCTTTTTCACGCTCTCTTTTTATCATCTTTATATATACCTCACGAATTTTTTTCCGGCAGTCATTCTGCCTGCAGATCACTTTAGCAGGATCTCTTCAAAAATGATCTTTATCCGGATAAAACGTCTTTTTTCTTTGACGAACAGTATCTATGGCAATATACTCAAGCATGTCTTCCGAAAAACCCGGTATCCTCCGATCAGCATCTTGAAAATCACCTGAAAATGCGTTATCCTATGAGATGTTTTGTTCACAGTTGTCATATCGGAGAAACACAATGAGAGGTTTGGGAACCCTGATCAACACGGTCGCCATTGTTTTCGGTGGCGTGGTCGGCCACTTTACAGGCAAACTGTTCAGGCAGGAGCAGCAGGCAGCGATAACCAGAGCCTGCGGCATCAGCGTTCTGTTTATTGCCATCGCCGGAGCTATGCAGGGAATGATGCATATAGAGGAAAATACCCTCGTGAGCGGCAAATCCATGCTAGTAGCACTCTGTCTGGCGTTCGGTACCATAATAGGCGAACTGATCGGGATCGAAAAGGGCTTCGAACGTTTTGGGGAATGGCTGAAAAACAAGACGGGGAACAGCGGAGACAAGCAGTTTGTAAATGCATTTGTCACCGCTTCCCTGACCGTTTGTATCGGCGCCATGGCCATCGTTGGTGCTATCCAGGACGGCGTTCTTGGCGACTATTCAACCCTTGCGGTAAAATCCGTGCTGGATTTTATCATTATAGCCGTTATGACCTCATCGCTTGGAAAGGGCAGCGCATTTTCCGCAATACCGATCCTTCTCTTTGAAGGCCTCATAACCCTGCTCGCCGGATTCCTGGCTCCTGTAATGACAGATCTGGCGATCGCATACCTTTCACTGATCGGTTCCATATTGATCTTCTGTGTCGGTATAAATCTTGTCTGGGGAAAAACCCTCCGCGTAGCCAATATGCTTCCGGCAGTAATACTGGCAGTGATCGCAGCGTATCTGCCGTGGTCTTTTTAGCCCGTGCCCTGTCAGCAGATTTCCACCACTTCCCCGATGTACATATCATGAGGGGCCTGACCTTCATACATTGCTTTTGCGATATCTTCGGGAATATTCTCAACTGCCAGCTCCTGCCGGAACAGTTTCCGGCATACCATTGTCAGCTCTGCTTCCTCGAATGAAACAGAATCCCCCGCCTTCCTGGCGGTAAGCCCGGAATCCTTCATCTTATCCATATCCCTGCCGGATCTGGAACCGAGAACGCCAAGGATATCCCTGTATTCTTCCGGGAAGAAACTGATCGTGAAGCAGTCGTTTGCATCCATGTAATCGTGAGTGTATCTGGATGTGCGTACATACACCGTTGCCACCGGCTTCCCCCAGATCGTCCCCAGTCCGCCCCAGCTGATGGTCATGGTATTAAAGTTTTCTTCGTTTCCCGCTGTTAAAAGCGCCCACTTCTTATCGTACTGTGAAAAAATCTCCGTATTAAACTCCATCTTTCTTTCCTCCTAAATACATATTTTCTTTACTATTCAAACCCGGGCCACGTACTTGCTGCGTGGCTGCAGGCCGATATTTTGGTCCGCAGGCATTTCCTGCTCCTGTCCCGGCTACAGTTCCCGCATCTATACTGATCACTGTTTCCCATCTTTGTTGATTCCAATTGCCAGATATTCAACCTTTTTTACAGACTCTTCAGCCGACTCGAAGATATTCCGCGATACATCCGTTAATACACCATCATCATCTAGAAGCTTGGTATCAAGAACTGATTTGATCGTTACAGCAATGCTTGCGCATGATGCCACCTTCTTTTTTGATTGCTCAGTATAGCTTCTGTAATCGTCCCCCTCATTTTTGAAAATATCTTCCATATCATACAGAAGTGGTACAAAAATAGCATCCAGTCTGGCCAGAAGATTGTATAACATATAAGTCCTCCGTCTTATCGCTTCGCATTGTTTTCCGGCAACGGACAACTCCTCGGCCAACTGTATAGCCTGCGCTCTGTTAGTATATGCCTCATCAAGTTTTTTCCTGGCTGCAGTACTTATTACCGCTCCGAATAAAGCTAATGCCGGGCCTGCGACAAGGCCTCCAAGTACAACAGTGCCGCCGGCCATACCAAGCCCTCCTGCGGCAAGAGATCCTCCTCCAAAGAATGCTAAAGTAGCATTTGTAGCTGCCGCCCCGCTTAACGATGCAATAGCCGTACCTGTTGAAGCAAATGCCAAGGCCTGGGCTGCTCCATAGGCTCCAAAAGCTATAAGGGCTCCGCTAGCCGTTCCGGCTATTGCCCCACCGGCTATGGAGCCTGCATAATTAACCATAGACTTCAACTCTACAAATTCCTTCTCATCAATCTGGAGCTTTGATAACTCATCCAAGCCCTCCGTCTGTCTGAAGTCGACATTTTTAATCCTGCTGAACGTATCAAGGAAAGACGTTATACTGCTGTTTAACACAAAAAGTTTTTCTTCTCCTAATTGTCCCAGCGATCTTCCACACGCTAATCTTTGGGTATTCAACCAGTCTGTTCCGTTTTGTATCAGTTCATTTGCACTTTCATTTATTGTTTTTGCATTATCACTGTCTATACCGGCTTTTATGGTCGAACCAATACCAAAGCCTCCTGTAACTGCAGCAACTCCAATAAATAATAAAGGTAAAGGCATCTCCATTCCCCCCTCTTATAGTGTTATAAGATCTTTAACGCTTTCAAAGATCACGTTCTTACGGTCCGCTATCTCGTTCAGCATCGCCTCTATCGTCAGATAAGGCCTTTCTGTCGATTTAAGCCAGGTTATCTCTTTTTCCAATTCCATCAATGTCAGTATACTGCTCTCCAACTCCAGAAAAACAGCTTTATCTATTTCCGTCTTTCTGACTATATACTTTATAAGTTTTCGCTCAGCCTCATCATAGCTCTCATCGCTATAGGCAATTGTCAGCAGATCCCACACCAACAACTTTGGACTTATGGTCTTCTCCAGACTCATTGCAGAAGAGAGGAGCGCTTCTTCGATACCGTCCTGTATCACATCAAAATAATCCTCCGGATCTATCACTTTGTTGAGTTGTGTTTTACATTCCTGAACAATAGCATCTTTGATATCATGAAACGACGGATCCAGTTCTTTCCCTATGGAGTCGAACTTTTCTTCCTCGCTATGAAAGATGTTTCCGTCAGCTGCCATAAGATAATATATGATCTTGAGAGCATTTCGTATCGATATGCTTCGTATTATGATATCTTCTTCACTGATTTTACTGCTTTTTCTACCGCCATCAAAATGCTCTTGAAGCTCATCGGCTCTTATCTGTTCGTCTGCTCTTTTTTGTTTCTCAATTTCTTTCTCTTTTGCATTATCTACAGCACCCTGATAGGCATTCTTAATCCCGCTCCCTACTGCCTGAGCGCCTTTCCCGATCCCGTCTCCGACAGCCATCAAACCTTTTCCAAGACCGGCTCCAACAGCTAAAACACTTTTACCCAATCCCCCCGCAAAATCAGAAACTCCCTTACCGAAAAGGCCTCCTCGTTTCTCTGTATTCTGTGAACCGCTTTCTACTTTTTCCGCCACATCAGGAGTTTCATCATCAGTAGTGCTATGTGTGTTATTTACTTCGTCCGACATATATCGCTCCCCCTTAAAAAACAAATGTTTCCGATGATTCCATCAGATCATCGAATTCCGACTGGTTTGTAAATTGCGGTTCTCTGCCAAGGACTCTTTGTATTCGTACATTTCCTTTTATAACAAGGTCTGAATCCTCTTTTTCAAGCCCCTCTTTTATATCATCAAATCCTTCGATAAATGCTTCGAGGTCCTCTGCCAGGTAATCTGACAATCGTTGTTCCAACTCTGCTTTGTACTGCTCAAGCCGGGTTACAACAAAGGCTGTTTTCATCTCCGTGAGGATCATCCGCTCATGAATCAGCTGAGCCTCCTTCATTTCATTAGAAATCTCCTTCACCACAGCAAGGGCAGCTCTTCCGGCTCCAACATAGTTTATGCGACACGCAAACTTACCCGCAAATAACACCCAGTTTCCGCCGCTTTCTATAGCAGCATGGATAGCTGCATCTGCTGTATCGGCCAGATTAAATGTCATAGTGGAGACCATGAGCATCCGGTCAACAGTACGATTCCCTATAGGTATTATTTTTTTCCATTCTATCTCTTTTATACTTTTTTTGCTTATAAATTCCGCATAGAGTTTTGCGACAAAATACCCCACCCGAATCAGGACTTCATTGATTATCACGGGAATAGCCTGGCGTTCCAATTCCTTGTATAGATTCATTTCGAATCTGAGGTCAATTTTCTTTTTCACATAAAGATCATTAACTATCTGCGGAAGAGCAGTGTCTTTCAATATGGGCAGCGAAGAAATCTCGTGCAGCAAAGACACTAGTATACCCGGAACGCCCATACCTTCGCTCCCCTTTCGTATAGAGCCGCTTGAGCCACCCATATCACTTACCAGATGCCCGAACCAGTTATCGGCACACTTGGCAATTTCCAGAATAATCGGCGTAGATGCAGCAAAATGAATCAGTTTTTTTATTGCTTCAGGTATTTTCTCGTCAGTATACTCTTCATATTTTGTTTCGGCAATTGAAACCAGCCAGTTTAAGAAGCCTGTTAGTATAGCCGGGATTACGACCTGTATGATATCTTCCGGTTTTGTTTTTACAAAACGGAAATGCCATTTCCCCTCATGATCCACAAATGTACCTATTCGCAAAAAACGTACAACAATTGCCGAGACAAGTCCTGTAGGCGTTGGATGATGTGCCAGATCTGCCAAGTGATGGTTTTTGGGCGTTATATTTATACCTTCTCCTTTCCACACATTATCCTGAGCGACAGGGAACTCTTTTTCAAGCTCTGCAATAACATCCGGCAGTCTCTTCTCCTCAATTCCTTTTGATTTTGCATACTTATGGATAAATAAATTCATCTGTTTGTGGGATAATCCGATATCTTCCTTTGTTATCGTCATATCTCCAACAAACACCGAGTCCAGAATACCGGTCAATATACCACATGCAACAGCATACGCATAATCTTCTTTCTGAGCCTTATTTGTATATCGCTCAAGTTTATCACTAACAGCCTTTAAAGAGGCATCAACCTGTGCTTCATTGATATTAACCTTTTCATCATTTATAATGATTTCAGCTTCTAATGTATTCGTTATCTCCGTTTCATTTTCGTCATCTTTTCGAAGATCTTCAAGCGTATATGTTCCGTTAGAAATACCGATGTATTGATTGCTCTTATACCACTCGTAGCATTCACATGCTCTCATTGCAAGACGGGGGTGACTTTCATTATCTGTAAGCATTATTTCTATGGCTTTATTCATTCTGTCTTCATTCACATAGTCTCGCAGATCAAGCGCCTGTTTCAGAAAAGCCTCTCTATTGATATCATCGCCGTAGCCATGTACCCTTAAAAGCAGATCTATGGTTTTTTCATATCCGCCATCACATAAAACGGCCGCTCTGTCAGCTGACATTTCACTGCATCTTGACCAAAACATAAGAGATTTTAGCAGTGCCGGTGTGACATGCTTTCGGATACCGGGAACTTTTGCCAATGGGCCGGATTCAACCCCATCCATCATTTGCATAGCCATTTTCCAGTACAATGTATGTTTGCAGGCGATGTGGCCACACTCATGAGCCAGCGCTGTTCCTATCAATTCCTCAGGGATTTTTTCGATAAATTCAGACGTCAGAAAAATATATGGATTTGTTGTTCCGGAAGTAGCCGCGTTAATTTCCTTGGATTTTACATAATACAACTCCGGAACTTCTATCTCCAGTTTTTCACATATAGGTGGAAGAAGCCTGTATATGTTTGGCATCTGATCCTCGCCAAGACGTATGGCTGTAGACATGAATTCAATTTTCGCGGCTTTTTTGTCTATACTGGCATCATAAATCTCGCAAAGCTTATAAAACGCAGGAAATGACGTCAATGCAGCAAGCGCTTTCCTGTCCATATCATGTATATATAACTCGGGATTATAGCTCATCATATTACTCCCCCCACTCATGATAACCTCATTTTGTTATTATATGCTATAATATCTATAGTCTTTATATCAACTTCCATACGCTGTCTGTTAGTTCTCTTCAATGAAATACACGTTCCTTATTCCATTGTTACCTTTAGTGCGGATGAAAAACGCTCATCATATCCTGTCACCAGTCTTCAAAAATACAAATCAATTCTCAAAAGCTTGTATAATCCTTGTATAATTAGTTCTTAAATATACCGTAAAAGAATCCTACAATAGAAAGAATAGCTCCGCATAAAAATACCAATAAAGAAAATACTCCAAAACCAAGACTATCCGCTTCTACCGCTAAGGGGAGTAAAGCAAATAAACCAAAAAACGCTATAACGCCTCCACAAACAATAATACTCTTACGTGTTTTTTCGATTCCCTGTTTTTGGATCCTTTCCGCCTCTCTCTTCCGTTCCTGTTCTATCTCAAACTCTATCCTGATACGTTAATTCTCCGCTTCTTTGATCCTTGCCTCATCAACTTTTCTGTATGTATACTCGTTATCAATAATTATTTTATATCCGCAATACATACAAAATGCCTGCTTCATATCATCTTTTACAGACATATTTCCCCCACATTTCGGACATGTAAGCTCTATAATTCCCATATACATACCTCAACAAATAACATAATACTAATTCTTCTATACCACTTTGCATCCTAAAGGATTCTATTCAATGCCAAAACAGAAATATCTGCATCTCCTATCCCCCTCTATTCCATTTCTCTGACTCAGTAAATTATATCATTTCCAGCACTCTTACACAAACATATATTATTGGGGATACACAGCTAAAAAGAGGCGAGAGATGTAACATGTGTTATATCACTTGCCTCTTTTCTCCTCTATCTCAAAGCCTATCTGCGTGATACCGTCAAGCTCCGGCTTTGCACTTTCGCCGGCCATATCGGAAGCGTTCGTGTTATCCCTCCGAAGGCTCACAGCTTCGTTGTCCACTTGCTACAATCCCAGAGCTGCGTATACAGTTCATTGTAAAACTCCGGCTCATGACAGACCATCAGGATACTTCCTTTATACTCTTTCAGTGCCCTCAGCAGTTCGCTCTTTGCATCTACATCCAGATGGTTGGTCGGTTCGTCGAGCACCAGCAGATTGGATTCCCTGTTGATCAGCTTGCAAAGCCTTACCTTCGCCTGCTCCCCGCCGGAGAGCACCTTACACTTGCTCTCGATATGCTTCGTCGTCAGTCCGCATTTTGCGAGGGCGGAACGCACCTCATACTGCGTATAGCCCGGAAACTCATTCCAGATCTCCTGCAGACAGGTCGTCTCGATATCGGCGGGCATCTCCTGTTCAAAATATCCGATCGCAAGATTCTCCCCAAGTTCTACTTCCCCTTTCAAAGCCGGTATCAGGCCAAGGATACTTTTCAGCAGGGTCGTTTTGCCGATCCCGTTCGCTCCCGTCAGTACGATGCAGGACCCGCGTTCCATACTCAGGTTCAGCGGAGAGGATAAAGGCTCGTCATACCCTATGACCAGATCCCTGGTCTCAAACAGGATCCTGCCGGGCGTGCGCGCCGTTTTAAAATGGAATTCCGGCTTGGGCTTTTCCTGTATCTTTTCGATCACATCCATGTTGTCCAGTTTCTTCTGTCTGGACATTGCCATATTTCTTGTGGCGACTCTGGCTTTATTACGTGCGACAAAATCCTTCAGCTCCGCGATCTCCTGCTGCTGCTTATTGTATGCAGCCTCCCGCTGGGCTTTTTTTGCTTCATATACTTCCATGAATTTATCATAATCGCCCACATAACGGTCCAGGCTGTGAAAGCTCCCGTCCATATGGTAAACGATATTGATGACACTGTTTAAGAACGGGATATCATGTGAGATCAGTATGAATGCATTCTCATAGTCCTGAAGATACTTTTTCAGCCATTCGATATGCTCCGCATCAAGATAGTTTGTGGGCTCATCCAAAAGCAGGATATCCGGCTTTTCCAGCAGCAGTTTCCCGAGCAGTATCTTGGTACGCTGCCCTCCGGAAAGCTCCGTCACATCGCGCTCAAGTCCCAGATCCAGCAGCCCCAGCGCTCTGGCCACCTCTTCCACTTTTGCATCGATCATATAGAAATCATGGTTCGTCAGAAGATCCTGGATCGTCCCGGTCTCTTCCATATACTCTTCCATCTCTTCTTCCGTGGCGCTGCCCATTTTCTCATACAGTTCGTTCATCCGCGCTTCCATGGCAAAAAGCGGCTCAAACGCGCTTGCCAGTACGCCGCGTATCGTCATTCCTTCTTTAAGCACCGCATGCTGGTCCAGATAGCCTGCTTTGACATTTTTTGCCCACTCTATATTACCTTCATCCGGCATCAGTTTTCCGGTGATGATGTTCATGAAAGTGGATTTTCCTTCCCCGTTGGCTCCGACCAGTCCGATATGCTCTCCGGCGAGCAGCCGGAATGATACGTCTTCAAAGATCGCCCTGTCGCCGAAGCCGTGTGTCAGATGTTCAACATTTAATATACTCATTCCCTGATCTTCCTATCCGTTATTGATCGCATTTCCGCGCTGTTTCCAAACAGTAACAAGTATAATAGCGCTCAGCGTGGATTGCAAGCGCCGATATCCCGTCTCATACCCCGGCTTAGCCTCTGTGATATCATAAATAAATTATGCTTTAACAGAAAACTATGATATAATCCATTATAAGGCTGTCTGCGGCATGCGGATGCGCAGGAAATACGCGACCGCAAAAAGCCGAGGCGAAAAACGGAGTACCGGCAATCATGAACGTTGCAAAAGACCAGAGCAGGAATAAAATATATATCGTACTTATCAACATGATCATCATGGCCGCCATTTTGATCTTTGTTGTCCTATACTCCGGATATGAAAACGACGCTTATTACCGGAGGCAGATCGAATACTTCGAAAACACGACGGTCACCATGGAAAAGGTGACGGAGAACTATCTGGAGGGCGAGCAGCGGATCTGCGATGTGTGGGCGCAGTATATCAACAGCAGGACCATGACCATGGAAGAAGCCGCAGATTATATCCGTGCCTCGCATGTGCTTGCGAACACTTCGGCACATCTGATCGCCCTTGATACGCTCACCGGTCTCTCCACGCGTCCGAAACAGGGCACAGACGATGACTATAGCGTTTCCTATGAACGGGTGTCGCTTCTGGGAAATGCAGATTGGATCGATGAGCTCGGGAAGTCGACAAATATCACCCGCGCTTACACCAACCCGGCAAACGGCGAACAGTCGCTGGCCTTCTGCAACCATATCACGCTCTATGATCCGGATAGCAAAAGCTCCGTGGCTGCGGTCCTTCTCCGGGTGATCCCCATCTCGGCGCTGGAACAGAAATGGGTTTTCCCGCAGACCGAGCTGGTGAACGCCGAACTGTCCATCATCGATTCCCACGGTGATTATATCCTTAAAGGATACAGTTTTAAAAACTCCAGTTTTTTTGAATTCTACAAATCCTATAATCCCACAGATCCGGAATCCTCGGACAGACTGTTTGACAGGATCACTTCATCGACCGGATCCTTTTCCATGATCAACTCGCACGGGCAGGAATGCATCCTTGCCTATACCCCAGTATCCGCCACCGTCGGCTGGACTCTGCTGGGTCTCGTACCGGCGAAGGATCTCCATGTGGACAGCGAAAACTGGGTGCTGTTCGGGGTCGTATTTATCTGCCTGCTGATCCTTTTCCTCAGCGACCTCGTCTATATGCGCTATTTAAACAGGCGTCTTCAGGTCACAGCCCGGGAAGCCGACTCCGCAAACAGGGCCAAAACCGATTTTCTCTCTACCATGTCGCACGACATCCGTACGCCGATGAATGCCATCATAGGCCTTACGGCGATCACGGAAAAAAATCTCGGAGATACTGAACTGGCAGCGGAAAACCTCCGGAAGATCCGTCTTGCAGGCAATCATCTTCTGACACTGATCAACGACATCCTGGATATCTCCAAGGTAGAGAGCGGGAAGCTGAAACTGAGTCCCATAACTTTCTCCATTGTGGAAACGATCGAAAACCTTGTAAATATCTCCCAGCCGATGATCCGGGAGAAGAATATAGAATTCAGCTTTCACATCAATCAGATGGATATAGAGTATCTGTATGCGGACCAGCTCCGTCTGAACCAGATCTATATCAACATCCTCTCCAACGCCATCAAATACACGGAACCCGGCGGCCGGGTCAGTGTTGATATGCGTGAGGAAGAAAGTCCCAGCCCCGGCTGCGTACGGATGAGCTATGTTGTAGCAGATACCGGCATCGGAATGAGCCCGGAATTTATGGACACCATGTACCAGCCCTTCTCACGGCAGGTGGACAGCCGCGTAAACAGTATCCAGGGAACCGGCCTGGGCCTGACCATCACAAAGCAGATGGTCGAACTGATCGGCGGAACGATCGAATGCCGGAGCGAACAGGGCAAGGGTACCACTTTCACGATCCTGCTGGATATCCCCGTAGCCGACAGGCAGCGGGAGGATATGAAGCTTGATCCCATAGATATCCTGCTCGTGGATGACGATGATATCATGCTTCAGACAGGCACCCACACCATTGAATCTCTCGGCGCGTCCGCGGATCAGGCGAAAAGCGGTGAGGAAGCGCTCCGCAAGATCTCTGAGAGGCACCATTCCGGAAAAGATTACAGTGTCGTCCTGGTTGATTGGAAGATGCCTGAAATGGACGGGCTCGAGACGATCCGGCGTATCCGTTCGGAGATCGATGCAGATATCCCCATCCTGCTGATCTCCGCATATGACTGGTCGGATATCGAAGATAAAGCAAAAGAGGCAGGTGCGAACGGCTTTATCAATAAACCGATCTTCCGCTCAACGCTCTATGATAAGATCAACGACCTTTTCGGGAACGATGCCGCATCCCATGAGCCGGAGGATGATCTTTCCGACCTGCAGGGGCTGCACATCCTTGTCGCCGAGGATAATGATATCAACTGGGAGATCATATCCTACATGCTGGATTCCTTCGGGATCATCACCGACCGGGCGGAAAACGGGCGGATCTGCGTGGATATGGTGAGCAGCGCTGCTGCGGACACTTATGAACTGATCTTTATGGATGTACAGATGCCCGAAATGAACGGGCTTGACGCCACCAGGGCGATCCGAAAACTGGAGGATTCCCGGAAGGCTTCCGTACCGATCATCGCGATGACGGCAGATGCATTCTCCGAAAACGTGACGGAATGCCTGAACGCCGGAATGAACGGACATATAGCAAAACCCATCGATATCAAACTGGTAATCAAAGAGATCCGACGGATCAAGGAGGAAAGGAAACTGTCATGAAAAAGCTTATACGTATGGTTCTGGCAATGCTGATGATCCCGGCTGTGGCTGCATGCGGCTCGGAAAAACCTGAAACAGCAGCGGGTGGAGAAGGATTCCGGCCGTCTCTGGATACTTCCACCACCTGTCATATCCGCATCGCCGGCGGTTATGACAACTTTGAAGCGCTGGAAGCCGAATTTGACCGCTTTAACGCTCATTATCCCAATGTGGAACTGATGTATACAAAGGTGGATGATTACAACAACATGATCGGTACGGTCCTGAACGGAAACGACGCCCCCGATATCTACGTCAATTATTCCTGGATGTATGGGCGCGAACAATACAGTTCTTCCATCGATCACGCCGAGAACCTGGCCGACCCCGCACTGGGTCTTAATCTGGACTGCATCCGCAGCAATATCATCCTGAACACGGACGACGGAACGCTTCCGATGGTCCCGGTTTTTTCAAACACCTACGGTATGCTTGTAAATAACACTCTGTTCGAGAAAGAAGGTCTGAGCGTTCCCACAGATTATCAGGAACTGATCGCCGTATGTGACGCCTTTCGCGAAAAAGGCTATGAAAGTCCGCTGATGGGCTACTCGCAGCAGGAGACCACCTCGCTGTTTACCGTGACGGTCTATCCGTTCTTCTGCGCCTCTGTGGCGAAAGATGCGGAGGCTGTGAATAAACTCAATTCCCTTGATGCCTCCGCCGGAGAATATATGCGGCCTTCCCTTGAGAAGATCACGCAGTTCTTAAACGACTGCCGTGTGGATACGGATGCCTGCGCAAAGATTGAAAACAACTATGACGCCGTGATCCTCCGCTTTTTCGAAGGTGATGTGCCCATGATGACCTGCTCCGGCGATACCGTTTCCGGGACCAAAAAACGCGAAAGCCGTTCCGAAGCCTTTATCGCCAGTCCTTTTACCTACAGCTTTGCACCCATTCCCCTTTCGGACGAAGGCCCCAGCTTCGTTGATATGCCGAATCTGCAGTTTTCCGTCAACAAAGACAGCCGGAATCTGGAGATGGCCAACGAATTTATGCGTTTCCTGATCACAACGCCGGAACTGAATGAGATGGCCCGGAACAAGGGACTCATGTCGCCGACAAAGGATCTGTCGTTCAACAGCATGTACGCCGCCTTCGGAAACATTCCGGAATCCAGGATCCTGTCGCCGGAAGTGATCGGGCTTTCGGATGATGCGTTCATACAGATACGTCAGGCCGTCTATCGTGTGGGAACCGGCGAGATGACCGTAGACGAGGCTACTGCCGCCTACGGCTCATTTTCGCAATGAGCCGATTCATGCAGGCATGATCGGCTCATGAGTTTTTGACTTTAGCATCATTATATTATCGCCGCACTCGATCCCGTTTCTGTCGAGAAAATCCGTGAAGCCGCTGATATGCTCCGGCTGGCGGACGACCTCCGGCTTATGGGCATCACAGCCGATCACAAAGCGGGGCTTATATTCCGCGGCCATCTTAAAGAAGCGGTCGCAGGGATAATGGCGTCCGTCCACAAAGCCGTAGACATTGATCTCGAGCGGGATATCCAGGGCGATCGCCTCCTCAACGAGTCTGCTCATATAATGCCGGTAGATCCCGTACGGTCCCGTATAATGGATCAGATCGGGATGTGCAAGATAAGTGAAAAGGCCGGTCTTCATTCCTTCGATCGTAAAATCGACATAGGCGCGCAGCCGCTCCTCGCTGTCCGTCGCCGAACCCACATAAAAGCCTTCCACCTCGTCCTCGACAAAATGCTGTCCCTGGATAAGATAATCCAGCGGATATTTCCGTAATTCGGCAAGCAGCGGCTCGAAGTATTTCCGGCTGTATTCCACCTCGTAGCCGATCAGGATCTTTATATCCTTCTTATATTCCTCCCGCAGTCTTACAAGCGTGTCGGTATAGTCGTACAGTTCCGACATATCCATCCGTATCCCCGATACAAAACCTTCCGGATATGGCTGCGGCGTATGATCCGAAAATCCCAGGATCTTAAAACCTTCCGAAATGGCTGCTTCGATATATTCGCGTTCCGTTCCGAAGGCATGCTTGCAGCGCGTCGTGTGTGTATGGTAATTTGCCGATATCATTTTATATGGTTTCCTTTCCGTTCCCTGCTTCCTATGTCGTCAAAAGAATACCACGAAACAGGTTTTCTGACCATTTCGTGTATCCGGATAAATCTCTGCCGGAAAAAGGAGGATCTCTCTTATTTCTGCTATGAGCGGGATATTATGAGGCCCCTGACGGCGGCTCCGGGATATCTCTGAGTGTAAACTCATCCTGTGCAGATCCGATCTGCTTCTGCGTGTCCGTCACAAAGGCTTTTCCGCCCTTTTTCGGCGCAAAGGCCAGAAGGATGCGATAGCTGCCGTCTTCCACAGCGCCCTCCGGGATACGTGCCACAAAACCCGCCAGCTCCCAGGCTTCCTGCTCTGCAAGGATCTCTCCGGTATCCGTGCGGTATTTGTCGAATAAAGAGATCCTGTATCCGCTTCCGTCCTCCCGCACCAGAAGCAGCTGCCGTTCATACAGATACGCCTTCCGCTTCGCCGGTGCCGCCCAGCCTTCGATCCGGTATTCCACGGTCCTGCTGCCGTCTGCCGTAAAGCGTACACGCCTGATCACGTCGTCCACATGCTGCAGGATCTGCAGATCCAGTCCAAGCTTGCGCCAAACGCGCCCCTGCGGTCCTATCGCATAGTCTTCCGGAGTGATCTCTCTGATCTCCGAATGGATCCCGGCTTTTTCGTAGGGATATGCATAGCCCAGATGAAACTCCACATCCAGCCGCTCCTGCACCAGGTGAGGACTGTAAAAAGGATCTTTGCCGTATAACGCCGGATGCTTTCCGTAGAGCTTTTCCAGCTCCGCTTCCTGTCTCCTGCGTTTTTCCGGGCTCATATCACTTCCTCTGGAAGCAGATTCATGGTGGATCAGGACCGCATCCGCACGAACGACATTATACAATCCCTTTTCATATAAGGAAAAACAGAGATCCACATCATTATAGGCGACAGCCAGCTCCTCGTCGAAGCCGCCCACTGTGTCATATTTTTCCCTCTTTATCATAAGGCAGGCCGCCGTCACTGCCAGCACGTCCGCAGTCGCCCGGTTCCGCATATGGTAAATATTCCCGGTATCGTGCATGCCTCCCATCTTATGCACGGGGCCAAGCGCGATATTTGTGATCCCGCAATGCTGGATCCGCATCGGCTCTTTTCTGTCCTCTCCCTCCTGTTTCGGATACCACAGTTTGGCGCCCACCGCACCCACGCGCTTCTGCAGAGCATGTCCGGCCATTACGCGCATCCACTTCGGGCTTTGACCACGTACCTCGATATCATCATTCAAAAAGAGCAGCAGGTCCCCCGAAGCTTTTGCCGCACCGCGGTTACACATACGTGAAAAATTAAAGTCCTCTTTATCGTACAGATAAGTGAAATCATACTTCTCCCGGAGCGTTTCTATCACGGTCCGGTTTTCATCGTTACTGCCGTTATCCACCACGATGATCTCATAATCCTTATATTCCGTATATTCACGCAGGCTCCCCAGACAGCGTTCCAGCAGATCCGGATGATCCTTCGACGGGATAATGACGGAGACCTTTGCCACACGCCCGTCGATCTCGATGGGATAGTAAGGATGACTGAGCTCTTTTTTCTCTCTCTCCCGGATCTTTTGGCTGATATCCTCCTCCGCATCCCCTGCCTTCATATGAAGCAGCACTTCCGGGATATGCAGGGGCCTGTCTCCGGAAATCCCGATCAGGTAACTTGTCAGGTCCCGGAAGCCCCGGCCCTTCAGATGTGCAGGTATCCCTTCGCATACCGCTTTTTCTAAATGCGTTCCCCTGAAAGCCAGCAGATCTTCGAAATAAAAGAAAGACATAAAGGTATCCGGCGACCAGTCCGGTTTGAACCACGGATCGCAGCGTCTTCCCTCGCGGCCGATCACATCCTCATCCGCATAGATCACATCTGTATCGGGATGGTCCCGGAACGCCTGCCGGATCACGTCATAAGCCCGCGGATCCACCTCGCCCCTGTCTGAGACGATCAGAACGCTTTCTGTCCCTTCCGGCAGCAGCGGAGTGCCGTCCGCTTCCTTTTTGTATCCATCGAGCATGCAGCAGAATTCATCCGCGGCCAGCAGCAGAAAACCACGAGGTCCGTCCCCCCGGTTTTCTTTTTCATTCTCCGCGATCCACTGCTCGTAGGGATGCGTCTGGCGATAAAGCTCCGCCTCATATTCCGCTTTTGCTGTCTTTTCCCGTTCTTCCATATCTGCCCGTATCTCTCTCCTGCTGCAAACAGCCTTCCATATTTTCTCACAAAATCGCGTTTTTGAAAAGAGCCCGGGAAGCTGTCCGGGCAGCTTCACTGCCATACGTACGCTGCTCCTGTTTCGGATCCTTTTTCGTTCGCAGCTTTTTTGAAATGATTTTACTCTCCTCCTCTGCTATCCTGTGATCATGCAGGGTAGCTCAAGGGGTAGAGCACGAAAAAACAGATCATGAACAGGGTGATCTTCACAGCAAATAAATGCGATTATGACGCCGGTGTTGCCGGTTCGAGTCCGGCCCCTGCTACGATGTGACACGCACAGCATATACTTTCCATGGTAAATATCAGCGCGACAGCCTGATAGAGCCGGTTCAAATCCGGCATGAAGGAACTTACGTGTCATGAAAAATAAGGGACACAGACAGCAATAAACTTTACAGATCAGTGACGATCGAAAAGTGTCCTGGTATTAAGGAGGTAAGAAAAATGAGTTTTGCAGAATTACTTAAGAGGGAAGCAGCCTTTACCCGTACCGAAAACGGCGCCGTGGCGCTGAACACCACCAGCGACGCATGCCTGGATCTTTTCGGCTGCATCGGTGCGCTGCGCGGAGCGGAGGAGGCACGTATCGAACGTCTTTTTGCCGACGCTTACGGCGAGGACGCGCTCTTTGCCACAAAGCTGGCTTTTTACGGCCGTGACGTGCGCGGAGGCCTGGGCGAACGCCGCACCTTCCGTGTACTGCTCCGTTATATGGCACAGTCTCATCCTGAAGCTTTACGCGCCAATCTGGATCTGATCGGCGTCTATGGCCGCTACGACGATCTCTATGAGCTGACAGGCACACAGCTCGAAGAAGACATGTGGGCGGCCATGAAGCTTCAGTTCGAAGAGGACCGGCGCAATATGGAGGAAGGGCACGCCATCTCCCTGCTCGCAAAGTGGATCAAGACTGCCGATGCCAGCTCGGAAAAGACCCGTAAACTCGGCATCCTCACCGCGCAGAAGCTGGGTTACAGCGTATATGAATTCAAGCGTATCGTGCGCCGTATGCGTAAGCATATCGGCGTCGTGGAAGCACTCATGAGTGCGGGAAAGTGGGATGAGATCAGCTATCCTTCCGTACCTTCCCGTGCGATGATGATCTACCGCAGCGCATTTTACCGTCATGATGAAAAACGTTTTGCAGCCTATGTGGACCGCGCCGTAAAGGGCGTGGAAAAGATCCATTCGGCCACGCTGTTTCCTTATGATATCGTAGAAAAGTATCTGTCCCGTTCCTGGAACGCGGTCATCACGAAGCTTTCGAAAGAAGAGAGTGATGTCCTTGAAGCCCAGTGGAGAGCTCTTCCCGGATATGTGGATGAGGGCGTCAATGCCATCGTAATGGCGGATGTATCGGGTTCTATGATGGGACGTCCGATGGCCAGCTCTCTTGGATTGGCACTGTACTTCGCTGAGCATAATAAGGGGGATTACCATAATCTTTTTATGAGCTTTTCAAACGAGCCGCAGATCATCTCCGTAAAGGGTGAGACCCTCGAGCAGAAGCTGGCTTCGATCGCCAGATCCAAATGGGGAATGAATACCGATCTGAATGCGGCCTTCCGGAAGATACTGGAACTGGCGGTAAATAACCACACCCCCGCAGAAGATATGGTAAAATCCATCATCGTGATCTCGGATATGGAGATCGATCAGTGCGGAAACCGCAGCTGGACCTTTTATGATAAGATGCGTGAGAAGTACCGCAAGGCGGGTTATGAGATCCCCAACGTGATCTTCTGGAACGTAAACAGCCGCCACGATATCTTCCATGCGGACGGTACACGTAAGGGCGTGCAGCTTTGCTCCGGCCAGTCTGCAGCGACCTTTAAGCAGCTGCTTTCCTGCATCGGTCTCACGCCCCTCGAAGCCATGAAGCAGGTGATCGAATGCGAGCGCTACGACGCGATACGCATCAGTGCGTGAGCATGCCGGCGTTGTTTCGCGGCATTAATGTAATACTTTTTCAGCAGGAGGCAGGAAACGCCTCCTGTTTTTTCAGTCTTTCCTTTACAAGCGAAAGAAAATGCTCATCGCCTTCCACACGGATCATGGGGCCGAAGGAAAGCACTTCGATCAGTAGCTCCGTTTCATCCTCCCGGTCATAAAAGATCTCGCAGCGGTAGCTTCTATCATCCAGCCGCTGCGTATTCTTTCGGTAATCCGCAAACTGGAGCATCGCTCTTTCCATGGCGTTGCGTTCGTCGGAGATGCGCAGGACCAGCTTCTCCTGCTTCGGCTCTTCTTTCGTGAGAACAAAAGCCTCCGCTTCGTCCCTGCAGAACACAACGCTCTTCATCCGCGACAGACGGAGTATGCTTTTTCTCATCCGGCTCCCGCTTCTCACGATCCCCAGCAGACGATAGCAGTCGTTTTTCATGGAGTATTCCAGATAGAGCGGACGCACGGTCAGCGATATATAACGCGCGCTCCTTGATTCATAACGTATCCGGATCACGCTCTGCCCTTTTATCGCCTTAAGGATGCTGCGGAAACGTTCCCGATAGCCTTCATCCGCGTAATCGTCACCATCGGAAAAACGATCGAAATAGCGGAAATCGCTTTGATCATAAAGTGTTTCACTGTCCTGAAAGCTCTTCCGCAAAGAGAGGAGCTGTTTCTCATCCAAAAACAGTGCCGCCCGCGGATCCGAAAGAAGCGTCGCAAGCCAGCGTTTCTGAAGCCTGCTCAAAGGCGTTTTTACGCCCCTGAGCTTCGGGCGGTATTCCCCGTTTTCTTCTTCAAAAAGTTCCCATGCATTCTCCGTAAGCTTTGGAAGAAGAAAGAGCATGCTCTCGCCAAAGCCGTCCTTTTGCACGACTTCCCCCATCCGCTTCGCTGTGATCTTTCCCCTATGGGACAGGATGCGGTTTACGATCAGGAAATAGCGATTGTATATTTCAGAAAAAAGTTTATCCATTTCTACAATCTGTTCCTATGAATCCGGATATACATTTCCTTTTCCTTCCGATTCTTCATATCTCATACATCCGGTACATTTTCTGCAGATCCCTGTAGAATCTCGATTCCAGCTCCGCATCTTCCTTCATTTTCCCGCTTCCGTCCGTTCCGTAGATCTTCAGGCCTTCGATCCTCCCGATAAAACTCCGGATCCAGGGGAACATCTCCATGACGTCCGTTACCGTCTTTTCATAACGGAAAGTGTCCGCAGCGGTCCTCTCTACCGTTCCGCCTTCCCCCTCCCGGATCAGCCGCTGCACGATATAGGCTTCGCTGTCCTCATCTGCATGTATGGTAAGGACGAGCTTTTGCATGCCGCTGTTTTCCGTAATGCCGGAGACACCCCATACATAAACGGAGCGTTCCTCAAGCCGTGCAAGCAGTGTCTTCCTCTCTTTTTCCGGAACGGGATCCGTACACTTCACTTCCTTGATCTGATCGAGACGGAAACAGGGAAAGCTGTTTCTTTTTCCGCTGTACATGCACACATATCTTCGTCCGCTGCGTGTGCTGACAAAGATCTTCAAAGGGCAGCCGCTCTTTAACACTTCGCGTCTGTTGCGATTGCTCTGAATGAGGACTTCCACTGCTCTGTTTTCACGCATGGCCTCCAGAAGGCACAAGAGTATCTCATCCTCCAGGGTAAATGAAGGAAAGCCGTGCTTGATCCGGAAGATCCCGTTGGCCTCATCCCGTTCCGAAAGAATGCTGTGTCCGACGATACCCAGAGGCTGATCGAGCTGAAAACAGCGGATCATATCCGTAAGCTCCTCTGTGCAGGGCAGTTCATCAAAACGTATCCCCCTGCTGTAGAGTACGCTCTTTCCTTCCCTGCGCACAGTAAGCAGGCCTTCCTCCGCATATTCGTTGCATTTGCGGCGCACGCTCTGCAGGTCGGCTTCGCAGCCGTATTCGTCCATGATCAGCTCGGTAAGTTCCGCTGCGGAATACGCCGCATCTTTATCTTCCAGGAGTTTCAGCAGAAAGAAATGAAGCATCAGGTCCCGGTCCGTAAAACTCTTCGTCTGCCACACGCTGAAAAGCGGATTGGTATCCAGTTTCTTCTGATCGATCTGCAGGGAGATATTTTTTGAGCGTTCGTTTTCCGTAAAATCCTCCCGGACATATTCCGGCAGCCAGCTTACGATACGGCGCCGCTCATCGTCATAGGTGCGCGCGCTCTTCCCCGGGAAATCGCTGCGGCTCTTAAAGCCGTACACAAAGAAATCCCTCACATAATCCCTGCACTTATCGATGTTTTTGATCAGTTCCTGAAATTCGGACAAATATTTTCCCTTTCTTCGACACAGCTTAGGTCCGTATCCCGGGATTTTTATTTCTCCCGGATCACATAGGAAAAGATATCCAGATGCTTTACCCCCATGGCCTTCAGCTGTTCCGCGCTGCGCTCCCTCATTTCCTCCGTATTAAACTCCGGAATGAGCGGAATGCGCACCACGATACGCTCCGGATCCGCATTGGCAAGCAAAAAACGGAGATTCTCCACCATCAGGGAGTGCTCTCCGCCCGTATAGGCATGATAGATCTCCGGATCCATATCTTTACAGTCGACGATAAAAGCATCGATGCTCTTTACCGCCTTTTCAAGATTTTTACGAGGTACCGCAAGGCTGGTCTCCGCACAGAGTTTCCATTCCGGAGAGCATACCTCTCGGAAGCGTTCATAAAAATCCGTATGCAGCAGGGATTCGCCTCCGCCGAAAGTAACGCCGCCTCCGGTCGCCCGGAAATACAGATCATCACGCTTTACCTTTTCATTCAGTTCCTCTGCGGTGACCGGCGTGCTCCTGTTTTCCGCCAAAAGCTTTTTATTGATACACCATCTGCAGCGGAGCGGGCAGCCCGCTCCCGCCACGAGTGCAGTCACGCCCTTCCCGTCGATGCCCATGCGCAGACGGGAAACAGAGATGAGCGGAAACGTCGGCGCGCTCAGTTGCGTGCCTCCGAAACAGCGATCTCGGCGCCGCTCTTTATTTGGCCGGATACCGCATTTTCCTTATCCGTACGCAGCTCGATCGCAGCTGTGCCGCCGGAGCCGTCATCACCGCTCCAGGTCTCCGTATCGGAATCAACAAAGCGGTAGGTATGCCCGGCCTTGAACTCCACATCCGGGTAATAATCCCAGTTCACATTTGCCACACCGCAGCTGCCGCGGCCGGCCGCATCCCAGCTGCCGAGCAGTGTCTCATTCCCATCCGTGATGTCGTAGATCGCGATACTTTCCGGTTCCGCGCCCATTCCGCAGTTCCAGTGACAGGTCGTGAGTGCGCGCAGGACGAAGTCCTGCTCTGCCGTAAATTCGGGATAATACAAAGCATCCTCGCTCAGTCTCTCTTCATCGTAGGTGCTTGCAAATACATCATAAGCCTCAAGACGTTCCAGAGCCTTCGCATCTTCCTCCTCATTCGCGGGCAGATAGTCGATGCATGCCACATCTCCCTCCAGTTCCTCGATCTCGGGCGGCATCTCGCCGTCCGTTACATAAACAAAGGGCGTAGGGGTCGGATATTCTTCAGCCGCACCGCCCAAATCCTCCGTTTCTGCAGGCTTTACTGCCTCACCTCCCAGCTGTGTGTCAAAAGGCGTCGCGCAGCCCGCACTGCCCATGGCGATACCCGCACAAAGCGCCGACACAGCCACTTTTTTCCCAAGCTTCTGTCTTGCTTCCAGCTCCCGCTCCAGATAGCGCAGCTCGCTCTCGCATTTCGGGCAGGTCCCCGAACAGTCTCCCTGGTAGGTACATTCCCTTGTAACATAAGGGATATCATTTTCGTCCGCGATCTTCTGCCGGATCTCTTTCAATATCTTACACTTTGCTTTTCCCAGCATATCTCATTCCTCCCGCCCCGATGGCTTTTCCGGAAAGCGACTCCGCGCCTTCTTTTATCTTATAATATCTATACGTTTTTGTCGATGTGATTTGTTGGAAAAAAGCGGCTGAAGTGAAAAAGTAAATTCCACTTTGTTCCAGGCAAAAACAGAGTGGAATTTAGTCTTGCAAGCACATTGAAAAATCCATATTCACATTTGACCTCCGAAAGTGCATTATTGCTGAACCTTTGTGATTATTGGTAAAA
>JAEELW010000117.1 GCA_016282915.1 Lachnospiraceae bacterium
CGTCTTGATAAGGTCTGTTTTGTAGGTATTTTTATGTGTTTTTGTTAGTATGTCAGAGGATAAAGCTGAGTGCCCCGGAGGCGATAAAGAGCTTTACCCCAAATTAAACTTGTTATTCCAGCTCTATCGTCCCGGGCGGTTTGCTCGTCAGGTCGTAGAATACGCGGTTGACGCCTTTCACTTCGTTGACGATGCGGCGCATCGCGGTCTGCAGGACGGGGAAAGGGATGTCGGCGCATTCGGCGGTCATGAAATCGCTGGTGATCACGGCGCGAAGGGCTACCGCGTAATCGTAGGTACGGAAGTCGCCCATGACTCCGACGGAACGCATGTTGGTAAGAGCTGCAAAGTACTGGGACGGCATCCAGGGCGGATCGATACGGGGCGCATCCTTAGTTGATATACCGGCGTTTTTGTATACCTGTCCGGCGGCGTTCTCGCGGCGCCACGCTTCTGCTGCCTTTGCGATCTCCTCACGATAGATCGCGTCGGCATCCTGCACGATACGTACTTTTTCTTCCGTCACTTCCCCGACGATACGTACGCCCAGTCCGGGCCCCGGGAAAGGCTGGCGGTATACCAGATGATCTGGGATGCCAAGCTCCAGGCCGGCCCGGCGCACTTCATCTTTAAAGAGCATCCGGAGCGGTTCGATGATCTCCTTGAAATCCACCACATCAGGAAGACCTCCCACGTTGTGATGGCTCTTGATCACAGCGGAATTGCCAAGGCCGCTTTCGATCACATCGGGATAGATGGTTCCCTGCACCAGGAAGTCCACGGCGCCGATCCTTTTCGCTTCCTCTTCAAAGATGCGGATAAATTCCTCTCCGATGATCTTTCTCTTCTGTTCGGGCTCGCTCACGCCCTCCAGTTTCTTATAGTAACGCTCCGCGGCATTTACGCGGATGAAATTCAGTTCGTAATCCCCTTTGGGTCCGAAGATGGCTTCCACTTCATCCCCTTCGTTCTTACGCAGCAGGCCGTGATCCACAAACACGCAGGTCAGCTGCTTTCCTACCGCTTTGGAAAGCAGTACTGCTGCCACCGAAGAATCCACGCCGCCGGACAGAGCGCAGAGTACTTTGCCGCCGCCGATCTTTTCACGCAGGCTCCTTATGCTGTTTTCCACAAAGGAATCCATCTGCCAGTCGCCTTTGCAGCCGCACACCTCCAGCGCAAAATGACGAAGCATCTTCATGCCTTCCCGGGTATGCATCACCTCGGGATGGAACTGCGTAGCGTATATCTTCTTTTCCGCATTTTCCATGGCCGCTACCGGGCAGACCGGCGTATGCCCCGTGATCCGGTAGCCTGCGGGAGGCTCGGCGATATAATCGGTATGGCTCATCCATACGACCGTGGTATCCTCCACGTCGCTGAAAAGAACGGAACTGCGGTCGATCTCCACCTCGGTATGTCCGTATTCGCTGACCGGTGCCGTTTCCACCTTTCCGCCCGCCATATAGGCGATCAGCTGCGAACCGTAACAGATCCCAAGGATCGGGATCCCCAGATCCAGGATCGCCGGGTCGTAATGAGGCGAGGCTTCATCGTAAACGCTGTTCGGCCCGCCCGTAAAGATGATACCCTTCGGCTTCATGGCTTTCAGTTCGTCGATGGGCATGGTGTAGGGCTTCACTTCACAATATACATTGCATTCACGAACCCGCCTGGCGATCAGCTGGTTGTACTGTCCGCCAAAATCCAAAACGATGATCATTTCCCGCTCCATATCGCTACCTCCACCGGTATCATACGGGATACCGCATGCTGCGTCATCCCTCTTACTGCACCCGTTCATCATATCGTTTATCATAGCCTAAGTACCCTGCATTGTCTATAAAAAATATTTCCATTTATTGTAAATATCTCACATAAAAATCTTGCATTTTCGATTTTCGGTGTTATACTGCTTTATGGCTTTGGCACATTTTACAAAAAACTGAGGGAGAAGTTATGCATAAAAGCAAAACAAATACAGTCAATAAGAACAAGCAGGAAAATATAAAGCTTCGCAAAGATAAGATCAAACCGATGCTCTTCAGCACCATGAAGCATTACAGCGGCAAGCAGTTCGCCGCCGATGCGGTCAGCGGCATCATCGTAGCCATCATTGCTTTGCCGCTCTCCATCGCTCTGGCGCTTGCCTCCGGCGTAGGTCCGGAAGAGGGCCTTTATACGGCCATCGTTGCAGGCTTTATCATTTCTTTCCTGGGCGGAAGCCGCGTCCAGATCGCCGGGCCGACGGCTGCATTTGCGACCATAGTGGCAGGGATCGTTGCCAAAAGCGGTATGGATGGCCTGATGCTGGCCACCATCATTGCCGGAGCGATACTGATCCTGATGGGTCTGTTCCGTCTCGGCGGGCTGATCAAATTCATCCCTTACACTATCACGACCGGTTTCACTTCCGGCATCGCGCTGACCATCCTGATCGGCCAGATCAAGGACTTCCTCGGGCTCAGCTACCCGGCCGGTACCGTAACCATCGAAAGCATGGACAAGATCAGGGCCATCGCCTCCAATATCACAACGTTCAACCCCTGGGCGCTGCTGATCGGCGCCATAAGCCTTGCGATCCTGATCGTCTGGCCGAAGATCAGCGACAAGATCCCCGGCTCTCTCATCGCCGTTATCGCCGGGATCCTCATTGTTAAATTCGCAGACCTGCCCGTAAACACTATAGGAAACCAGTTTCAGATAAGCAATAAGCTTCCGGCCTTCCATATGCCGCAGTTCAGCCTGGAGGCGATCAGAAACGCCGCGCCGGACGGTTTCACCATCGCAATCCTGGCCGCTATCGAATCCCTGCTCTCCTGCGTGGTCGCGGACAGCATGATCAACTCGCATCACCGTTCCAATATGGAACTGATCGCCCAAGGCTGCGGCAATATCGGTTCCGCACTCTTCGGCGGGATCCCCGCGACCGGCGCCATAGCCCGCACCGCCGCCAATATCAAAAACGGCGGCCGCACGCCCGTTGCCGGGATCGTACACGCCATTGTTCTCGTTCTGGTGCTGGTAATCCTCATGCCCTATGCCGCACTGATCCCCATGCCCACGATCGCCGCGATCCTCTTCATGGTCGCCTATAACATGTGCCAGTGGCGCACCTTCGTCCATCTCTGCAAGACAGCTCCGAAGAGCGATATCATCGTACTGGTATGCACCTTTATCCTGACTGTCGTATTTGACCTGGTGATCGCCATCGAGATCGGGATGGCCCTGGCTTTGATCCTTTTCATGAAACGCATGAGCGAAGAAACACAGATCAAGGGCTGGAGATCCTATGACCCGGAGGAGGATCCGGACGGCATGGGTCTAAAGCCGCTGCCGGAACATGTGCGCGTATACGAGATCTCCGGCCCCATTTTTTTCGGGGATGCGGAGCGTATCGCCACCATCGATTACAGTCAGAATACAAAGGTGATCATCCTTCGTATGCGTGGGGTACCCGCGCTGGACGCCACTGCCATGCACTCGCTGGAGCTTTTTTACGAGCGCTGCAAAAATTCCGGGATCACACTTGTCTTTTCACACGTTAACGAACAGCCCATGAACACAATGAAAAAGGGCGGTTTCATCAATATGGTCGGGAAAGAAAACTTCCGGCCGCATATCGACGACGCCATCGCCCGTGCCGCAGAGCTTGCGAAAGCCGCATAACGTTCTCCGTCAAAAAAAGCCCCGGGCCGCTGCACCCCGGGGCTTTTGTCATTTTCTTTTCAGTTCAATCCGGGCAGAGTCTTTACCCAGCCGATCTGTTCATCCGTGTAATGAAAACGCTTCTGTTTCTGCTCGTCAACCCGGCCGTCCTGCATACAGCCCGCATACATGCGGAACATCCCGCCGCGCTTGAAGGCCGCATGGAGCAGCTTCCGTTTCTGCTCCGCATCATCAACGAGCACCACATGGGCCGCAAACTTCGCGACCAGCGCCCGCTCCTTGTCCGTCTTTTTATTTGCCAGGAGATAGCGGCAGACCGCCGCCTCGGACATATCAAAATCCAGGCGGTAGCGCTTCACGAATTCCTCCGTGCATTTTTCCTCATAATTCACGCAGATCCTCAGGATCTTGTACAGCTCCCTGTCCGGAGGCAGGCAGCCGCGCGGAATGGAAAACGCCAGGCAATAGAGGATCTTTGAAGTATAAAACGCCTCTCTCGAAGCAAACACCTTCTCCGTCACCTTCCCCGCATATTCGGTATCCGTATAATTGAAACGGCGCCGGCTGTTTTTTATGCTGCGGATAAAGCCGGTAATGTATTCCTTCTTTTCGTTTTCAAGTACAGCTTCAAAAGTCCTGAGAAGCTCTTCCGGGCTGACAGCCTGGATATAGGCGCGGAAGAAGCTGCGGTTCTCCAGGATCTGCGGATAGCACTGTTTTCCGTATCCGTAAGCCGCCATAAAGTAAGCCGCGATATTGAGCCGCTTGGGCGCGCAGTTCTTCAGCCATTCCATGGCCGTCTCCGCATCCGGTGCCAGCTCCACGGGGATCTCAAAGGAAGTAAAGGTCTGCATCTTCAGCTCCGTCGGAACGTCGGACGCCATGATGCTCTGCAGGAGCTCTTCCATCCCTTCCTGCTTTTCAAAATGAAAACCTTTATGTTCCGTGAACACGCGGGAAAGCACGCCGAAAAGCTTCTTATCATAGCCGCCCGCAGCAAGGTGCTCTGCCGTCGCAAGCAGTTCCATCGGATTCAGACGTGATGTGATCTTTCGGATCTGATAGGTACCGGGTACCAGCGGATCCTGCATCATCTGTTCTTCTGTTCCGTTCAGTTTATCTTCTTCCATATGCGTATCATCCTCATCAGAGTCTCAGTCGATGATCAGCGGCAGCATATCGCTCACTTTACCGTGGATCACGTAATCTGCATAATGATCGGAATAGTGTTCCTCTTTCGTGATCAGCACGAGCGGCTGCTCCGCCTCATAATTTCCCGTACAGAAACGGACCATGTTGTCGATCATGTTCGTGCCGAGGATCAGGATCAGATCCGCCGCCTCGCAGGCGTTTACCGCCTCCGTCATCAGATCGTTGTGGATCGTCTCTCCGTAAAGGAGCACTCCCGGGCGGATCGGCGCCTTGCATTCATCGCAGAGCGGCACACCTTTGGCCTCACGGATATATTCCTCCGGAAATTCCTTTCCGCAGCGGGTGCAGTGATTCTGCTTGACATTGCCGTACAGTTCCACCACATTCCGCAGACCGGCCCTGTGATGCAGATCGTAATAATTCTGGGTCACGATCTTTAATATCCTGCCCGTTTTTTCCAGACGTTTCAGATCGCTGTACATGGAAGCAGGCTTCAGATCCTTACCGATGATCTCGTTTTTATAAAACTCAAAAAACTTATCACGGCGTGCGCTGTAATAGCCGACGCTCATCATCTCGTCCGGGGACTTGTGGTAGATATCCTCAATGCGATAACACTCCCGGGACGACCAGATATTCTCGCCGCCGCTTTCAATGATGCCGCCGACACCCACCATAACTACGATCCTGGATGACCGGTACACCATCTGTTTTACTTTTTCGATGGTTTCTTTCTGATCCGCCATGATACGCCTCCGATCCGGAGCAATGCCGCTGCTCCATTCTTCCCTTCCTTATCTTCTGGCATTACGCCCTTCTGCATAGCCATAGTTGATAAAATGAAGATAATACTGCTTCCAGTCATTTCCAAAAGCGTTTCGAAGATCCGCGTAATTATTCTTATACACGATCGGATTGAAGTTTTCACTGGCCTGGCGTCCTTCCGCCATTCCGTTGTTCACGAAATGCCTGAGGGCACCGGCCGGATCATTTCCGTACAATACACGCATATCTGGATAGCGGTTGATGTAATATGCAAAATCATAGACCTTGGAATAATCCTTTCCGTTATTCACAATGGCCGCTCTCGATTCCCTGCTGGGTGCCACGGACGAATTCACCGCCGAGAAAGAATACATCGTGCATTTCGCTGCATTGGTCGTATACCAGACGATCTTTCCCTTAAACAGGATGGGCTGGCAGTCGGAAAGGCAGCCCGTCATGGAATAGACCGAGCTGGTAAGCTGGCCGGAACCGTTCACAAATACCCAGTTCACGGTCTCGGTCTCCGCCGCACCGTTCTTGTTTTCCCAGATCACCACGAACTGGTCCATATTCAGCTTCACAACATAAGGCGTCATGGCAGAAGGCATATCCCCGTATGCATAACCGGTCGCATAGGCGATACGCACCTGGTCTCCGGAATCGGAATTCTTCGGGATCGCAGAGATAAAGATATTGCGGTTCGGCGAGCTCTGGTCATAAGGATTGGTCACGCCGAAGACCAGACGGTACTGCGAAGACACTTCATATCCGCCGATGCTGGTTCCCGGCGTATAGGAGCCGGCAGGGCCCGGCAAAGCCAGTGCCGTTGCGGTGTTGCAATAGGATACAAAAGCACCGCCTGCTGCCGCATTATACCGGCCGGAAATGACCGCATGCGGGCTGTTCAGCACATGATCCAGCGTCGTCACGGAACCGTCGGATACCTCGATAAAGGTCGCGGCGCTTTCTTCAAAAGCTCCGTTCGCATTGTTCACGTCGCACTGTACCTGGATCAGCGCGGCATCGGAATTCCTCGATACAAAGGTCAGGGGCGCCTGATGTCCGTCATAGGTCATATGACCGCAGCGCACATAGACCGTGTCGCCGTATTCCGAAAAATCGGTATTGCTGCCGTAGAACGGGATCGCCGTATTGCAGCCGTAGAGGGAAGTGCTGTTGAGACGGTTCCAGGCTTTATCATAGCGGACCAGACGCATCACCTCGACGCCGTCATTGCAGATCGTGTTGTCCTGCCCGAAAAGAACGTAATTATAGGAAGCGCTGCTCCAGAAACCGCCAAACTTCGGCAGCTCCATCGCGATGAACTGCTGGGTACGGAGAACCAGGGAGGAATTGTAGCTTTCGATCAGAATGATATCCCCCATATTCTCAACGCGGCTGAACGTGCCGTTCCCGTTATCGCATACATAACAGTTCGCCACGCGCTTCCGCTGCGTATAATCGTTATCGTGAATGTTATTGGTAACAACCGACTTGCTGTTTACCCTGGATGCCGCATTCAGGACAAGCGGTGCGGAAAGCAACAGAAGCCCCGCAATAAGCAAAACGCCCGTTATCCTTTTCACGTGCCTGTTCCGAAACATATTACACTACCCCCGCGAACAAATAGTTCTACGAATATAATTGTATCATAATATCTATAAAAATGGTAGCAAAAAAAGCCAAAAGAAATAGCGGCCGGATCGCTCCGGCCGCCACACATGTGTAAAATAATATTATTCTGCAGAAAGATTGTTCAGATATCTGCGGATCACCTTGGCGGAATTTTTCGCCGCGATCGCCACAAACGCAGGGTATTCCATCCTGGCTTCCATATCGGCGGAATCCGAAATGGCGCGCAGTACGCAGAACGGTACCTTATTGACATAGCAGACCTGTGCAATGGCGGCTCCTTCCATCTCGCAGGCCAGCGCCTTAAAGATCTCCACGAGCAGCTGCTTTTTCCCCCTGGAGGAGATGAACTGGTCACCGGAAACGATGGTTCCCTGCAGCGCCTTGATCTCTTTCCCTCCGAAATCCCTGTCCGCATTCAGCTCCATGATCGCAGAGAAAAGCCGGTCCCGGACCTCCTCACTGGTAGGGATATACTGGATATCGCTGCCGAGGATCTTGCCCAGAGGCTCGCCCAGTGCGGTCACATCCATATCATGCTGCACCAGCTGGCGGGCGATCACGATATCCGCCACGCCAAGCGAATCGGAAAGGGAACCTGCAACGCCCACGTTCAGGATCAGATTCGGCCGGAATTTCAGCACCATGGTCTGTGCACAGATCGCGGCAAAGACTTTTCCCACGCCGCAGACCGCGCAGACGATATCCTGGCCGCAAAGCTTTCCGAGATAATACTTTATCCCGGAGTATTCCAGTTCGCCGTCGGGCTCCATACCCTCACGGATCTCATTCAGTTCTTCCGGCAATGCGCATATGATCCCGATCATGCTTTACTCTCCTTTTTCGCCGACTTGAAAACCCAAAGCTGCTGTACTTTGTAGCTGATAAAGAAGAGGAGCGTATCCACGCAGAATTTGGTGAACGTCTCGTTCCCTTTCAGCCACTTAACGAGTCCATGAACACTCAGTGCCGAGATACAGAGCTGGATCAGCCATACCAAAAGGTATTTCGGGCCGCTGCTTGAAACCTTGCTGCGGGATTTAAAGATCCAGCGGTTAAAGTTGTAATTGAACATACCGGAGCATATGCGCGCGACCGCGGTTGCGGCCGGGATATAATACCTCCGGAGCAGCTCCCCCTCCTCGCTGGTAGCGAGAAAGAGCTTGCAGAGTATGGTAAAGATCACAATATCGATGATAAAGGACCCGAAAGAAGAAATACAGAATTTGATAAAAACCTTGTAGATCTTCAGCGAATCCCTGATCGGATTGAAATGCGAGGAGGCGTTGTTGTCCAGATAGATCACCTCGATCGGCACTTCAACAAAGGGCACGTCCATCTCCTTGAGCGCAAAGATCACGTTCATCTCGTACTCATAGCGCTCGCCCTTGACCTCCACCAGATCCTTCAGATACTCCATCGCATGCACGCGCAGGCCTGTCTGGGTATCGGAAAGCTTAATATCACAGAAAAACTTCATCAGGCGGCTCGTGAGCCGGTTCCCGAAGCGGCTGCGCGGCGGGATCTTGGTATCGGATTCGAAATCCCTGCAGCCGAAAACGATGCTGTGCGGATTTTCAAGGAATTTCTCACAGCAGGCCAGCGTATCCTTCACCGTATGCTGGCCGTCGGCATCCAGCGTGACCACGCCGAGTGCATCCGGATAATGCTCCAGCACATAGGAAAAGCCCGTCTTTAAAGCACGGCCCTTTCCCTTATTCTCGGGATGGTGAACGATCTGCACCCCCGGAACATCCTTTACCGCATCAAAAACAGACGCATATTCGGGACCGCAGCCGTCATCCACGATGACAACCGCGGGAAAATGCTCCGCGAGCTCCTTTACCGATTCCACCATGCTCGGTTCCGGACAATAAGCCGGTACCAGCGCGATCAGCTGCTCCATACTCATCAGCCGTGCAATCCCTTCGACTGCCGGACCATATCCTCCACAACGATATCGTAGATCTCTCCCAGGCTTCTGCAGTATTCCAGCAGTTTCCAGGGCTCATTGGTATGAAAGTGAACCTTGATCGGATCCCCGTCACCGCCCACAGCAAGCAGGCTGTCGCCCACAAAATGTTCCGTGATATAATCATTGATCTCGTCCTCATCGAGATCATCACCGTCGATCAAAAGCTGGGTATCATAACGAAATTCTATATCTTCCATAATCTTCAGTCCTCCTTCTGCCGGTAATAAAAGCGCATCTTTCATTGTAACAGATTTCACATATATTGCAAGTGGCACACGCGCGCCCGCTGCTCAGTCTTTTTTCACGGCTTTGTCAAAGAATTCCAGCATTCTTCTGTTGGAGATGAGGCTTTCGCGCCACTCCCAGTGGGATATATTGAAGACATGCTGCAGATGCACCGCTTCCTCTTTTTTCCAGATCAGGGTCTCATACTCCTGGCCTTCTTTCTCAAGAGCCTGAAGCAGCAGCTGCGACTGCTCATAGAGCGACTCGGTCTCCGAGCCGATGAGCAGCAGCGGCGGCAGCTTGATCCCGCGCATCGTTTCCGAAAGGCTCATCTTCCCCTTCCAGGGCGCCTTATCTCCCTGCTCTCCGAGCATCATCTCGTAGTAGGCCTCCGCGCTCTTCCGCCCCGCTTCGCTCTCTTCCTTATCCATGATGTACAGACGGTCCATCTCCGAGCAGGGGCAGCACACGCACAGGGCGCCGACCTCAAAGCCAAAGGGCGTTACGCCGTATGCCGCCTGCAGATCCTTGCTTTTCTGTATGCAGGCCACCAGCCCGCTCAGATGCCCGCCGGCCGAATCCCCGGTCAACAGGACCTTTTCCAGATCAAACCCCCGATCCGGCCCGAACTGTTCCAGCCAGTGCATCGCATCATAGATATCCGAAATGATGCCGCTCAGATCGGTCTCGTCCAGAAGCCGGTAGCTCATTCCCATCACGGCGTAGCCCTGCGCCGCCAGCCAGGCGAGGTAACGCTCGGATTCGTCCACCGTTCCGTAAAGCCAGCCGCCGCCGTGGATGTCGATGATCGTCGGGAGCACGCCCTTTGACACATCCCATCCGGCAGGGTAATACAGGTTCAGCACGTGCATCGGATGATAGTCCCCGGTATAGGGGATGTGGCTTTCCTTGCGCCAGCCCATGGGCGTCACCTGAAATTTCTCCCCTTTTTCGTTATTGACCCGGATATTTTCCCAGTAATCGATCAGTTTCTGCTTCCACTCGTTCATCCGATCCTCCTCATCGTTCTGCACTTATGACGCTTTTCCCATGAAGGATAACTGCCTGCAAAGGCTATCAGGCCCCGTTAATGTCTCTATTATATATGAAATGTTTAAAAAGGTACAGAAAAAGCTTGCATTTTTAAAATGACTGTACTATAATGGCTTTTGCGAGTGTGACAGCACCCAGTTATAGCGCTATCGCCAAACGGTAAGGCAACGGACTCTGACTCCGTCATTTTCCAGGTTCGAATCCTGGTAGCGCTGCGAAAGAAAACCCTCAGCGAAAGATCGTTGAGGGTTTCTTTTTGCCTTCATCCTGCGCTCCCGTGAAATTATACCAAGGTTCTGGTATAAACCATTGACAGTTACAACCGCAAACCCCTGCTCCCCGACACTTCCGATCTCCGTATAGATCATTCATACAACAAAACGATACTTCCCTTTTCCCGCACCGGATATCTTCTCTGTCAGCTTCAGTTCGTACATCTTTCTGAGCAAAGCGGATGCCGGATTCTCCGTTATACCCAATACTTCCATGACATCCCCACGTCCAAATATTCTTTCCCTACCAAACTCAGCATATAGTTTATGTACATTAGTCTTCGCTCTGGACGAAATCACTTCAGCATCCAATTTCTTCAATATCTCGTTTCCATCCGGAATATGCTGTTTAATGTGCTGTTTAATGTGCTGTTTCTCTCCCGAATGTGTCGTTTCATCCCACCGGATATGCATATATCTGTTTTTGAGTTCATTTTTTTCGTCCATAAGCAGATTGCGAAGGAACGTCTCCAAAAAAGATATATCCTCATGAACACCCCTATTCATGTTCCTGTAATTTGCCCTTACAAGTGCGTTTCTGAAATACCAGGCATTTTTCGCAAACACATCATTCGTCACATTAAATCCCATGGATCGCAGATATTTAATAAAAAATACCGCTGTTGTCCTTGTGTTTCCTTCACAAAAAATATGGATCTGCCATAAGCGGGAGACAAAGCGTGCCAAATGACTGATGATATCACTCATAGTCCGATCCGCATAACTATACTCCTGCTCAGTCCGAAAGTCATAGTCCAGTGTCTCACGAAGATCAAGTGCGCCACCGTACACTACCGATTCGCCATCCAACACCCACTCTTTTTTCTTTATATTATAATCTCGAAGCTTTCCTGCATGGGAAAAAACGCCCTCAAACAATCTTCTGTGAATAGAAATATACTGGGCCGGAGAGAAAACAAACGCCCTGTCCGAGAGGATCTCTGCGATATGTACGGAAACCTTATCGGCTTCCTCTGTATCATCCGCTGTATGATGTACTGACTCTTCGTAGTAGCTGTCAATCCGTCTCTTAACTTCATCTAAGCTGATATTTCCATCAATGTTTTCTTTCGCGGTATTCAAAAGATATTCTGAAGGATGTAGCTTGTCAACATCCTGCAAACCTACCGCAGTTTGCCACGCATATGCCTTATCTACTTTATCCGGTTCACCTGTTTTAAGATATTCCTTAAAAGGATCCTCCCGGATTTCATCTGTTTCAACCGGTTTCTTTTCCTTCATAAACCGCAATGCCTCCCTCTATAGTCTCATAGCTTCAACGCCTCGCTCAGAGAATTCGTTATCCCACGGGGCCCCCGGACTGCGTGGATCCCATACTCTTCCTTCAGCACCTCAAAAGTAAAGCGCTCCGGATCATAGCGCTTCTGTAGCCTGATCTTCATCAGCGCTTTGATGGTCAGATTCTCATCCTGATAATCACAGGGGATATCCGTCTCCGTCACCCTGCATTTATACAGGATCGCGGATACCGGGGCGCCCACATACATAAACACCGTATCGCCGGTCCGTATCCCCGCCCCCTGCTTCCAGTCGATCTCATCCGCTTCTTCAAAGGCCTGTACGATATCGTAGTATTTCGGATTGGCTGGCACGATCCACTCTTTCGGCCCCCGGACCTGCTGCTTCTTCTTTACGGAAGCGGTGGCCATAAAACTCATGTCGATGAGCCCGAATACCTTCTCCTCGGGAAGGGTCCCGTCCAGGAGCACCGTGATCCAGTGCTGCTTGTTCATATGCCAGGCGGGGAGGATCCCCTCCTGACGGATCAGCATATCCCGAAAGAGCATGTCATCCACCTTCAGATTGACCACATCCACATATTCTTCCCCCCGCAGTCCCAGCTTGTTCCTCTGCACATCCATCACAAGGGCAAACCACTTTTTGTTATCCCCATGCCGGAAGACAGCATTATTGTCATACTTCGCCCAGGGATATTCCGGGGAGACCTTATACTTCTTTTTGATGTATTCAAACACAGCTTTTCGCATTTTGGCACGCTCCCCCGAAAACACTGCAAAAAATATCATAATTCGCGCTTGCGCCCGGCGGACAGAACACGGCAAATTCGATGTGTTCAAATACCTTCGGGAATACCTGAAGCGCCGTCTGATACGCCCGGGCAACCACCAGCGGATCGTTCTCAAAAGCCCCGCAGCCAAAGGCCCCTAAAACCAGGACATCTGCCCCCTTAGCAGCTGCACAGGTAAGCATATGGATCGCACGTTTCACATGGCAGGCAAACTGTTCCGCAGCTTTCATCCCGGTACCACGCTTTACCAGACCAAAATACCGGTATGTCCCCTCTCGCAGATCCGGCGCCGCGATGGTGATCACATCTACCGTGACCCAGTCCTCCTTCGGCATCCGCTCCGGCAGATCCGTATCCGTCTTGCATATGATGACACCCTCGGTGTAGATCAGCGCATCACTTGCCTTCGGCGTCGCCAGATCATAATGGTACTTATAATAACTATCCCGGAGGGTTCTGCGATACAGGAGCGGATATAAGGTGGACGTACGGCATAAACACTCTTCCTGGGCGCTGGCTCCGTTTGCCACTCCCCCTCCGGCTTCAAAGGCATTTGCAAAATTCATGACGGCGATCTTCGCTCCGGGATATTTCTTCCGCAGCTTCATCGCCGCCTGAAAACTCCGGTCTCCGGATACCGTGACTATCGTCTCTTTCCGTCTTGATTCATCATAATCCGGATAATCCTCTTCGAAGAAAAGCGTGGTATTCTTCTTGCCTTCCGGTATCGATGCCGACAGATCCGGATCCGAACGGATCCAGTCCATGGTATCTTCAAATATCTTTTTTCGCTGTTCAGGTGTGGACATATTGTGATTCTCCTTGTCTTTATTATTTCCTCCCACAACATTTCTTATACTTCTTTCCGGAACCGCAAGGACAAGGATCATTCGGATAAACCTTTTTCTTCACTGTGATCGGTTTTTTATGAAAGAATTCATCAATAGTAAACAATCTATGATTGGCTTTATCTTTTTCCTTTTTCGCATCTTCAAGCCCGATAAAATAATCAGCCCGCTCCAGATTCCCGAGCGTTTTGTATTCTTCCCCTAGTTCCCGGTATAGATCTTCTTTATCTCTAAAATCCTCCCCTGCATCGATCCTCCGGTATAGGTCATCCAAAACCTTCTCAAACCTGTCATCATTATGCTCATTCAACTGCCTGTAGTATCCGATCCATCCCCATCCCCAGAGCGGATCCTTTGCCAGATACTCCCGGTATAATTCAAGGCACTTATCCAGATCCCCCATACAGGCATATTCATCAGCAATATCACGCAGGGCATTTTCATGAAACAGATCATTACTGGTACCCCAGTCTATATTCAGAATGTTTTCATTAACCTCTATAGATTCCTTATATCGTCCGGCATTATGAAGCTCCATTGTCACATCGTTAGCCCAATTCCCGATCTGCCAGTCAAGGGTATCTACTCCAAGCTTGCGGGAGAATCTGTTTTCTCTTTTCATGAGAGCATAAAGATCATCCCACGCCTCCTTTGCCTTAAGGGCCACTCCCTCTGTGGCCTCGAAAGCATCCAGGAATTTACTTTCAATTGAATCAGCTTCATTCTGCGTGATCGCCATAACAAATCCCTCTCTTACACCGCCATGTACTCCCACTCCCGGAATCCTGCCGACTTTGCGGACTGATATACCGGCAGAACAATATCCGACAATCTGTTCCCAAACTCTTCCCTACTAAGATCCGGTGCATAGAGCTGGCCTTCCACCATCGGGGAATTCAGATGTTTCTTCTTTACCTTTTCAAATTCCTTGCGGATCCCCTCATGCTGCCACATCAGCTGATAGGACAGATATTCCAATCTCGACAGCTTTTTGAAATACGCATCCCATCTCGGCAGATTATTACTCTTTGCAGAATTAATGCTCTTTGTGGTGGGATGAAGATTCCATATCTCGTCATTTGCAACATAGGACCAGGGTACAAAATGATCTATGGAAATATCCTTCTCCGTCAACTCTCCGTCTCCGTAAATCTCCACCACAGGACTGACTGTCATGATCAGCTTCCAGTATTTTATGATATCTACGAGATTTCTTGCTTTTGGAGCCTCCAACTTATCGATCACTCCCGGAACATTCGGATTCCTTCTCTGAAGATACTCCACAAGATTGTATTTCAGCCAGCCTTTAATGATGACCTGGTTCCGAATGATATATTTACACCACTTCTCATCAAAATGAATCCTGGTATTCAATCCGTCCGGCTGATCAAACTTGTAGATCAGACTATAGTAGGTATTTATCCGCTCAACCAACTGCTTCGTACCCAGCTTCCAGTCATCTGTCTTCCAGCCCAAAAAGGGTGCCTGCAAACGATAAGGCACATTCGTAGTGAGTATCTTCTTATAACGCAACACCTCCGGATCCCGGCAGTTGCGGATATACTCAAGAAGTACCGTCTTATCCTCCGACGCCTTGAAACCTGAGATTTCCACCAGGCGGTTAACGGCAAATTCCAGATTATCTCTCGGGCCAAGGTTAAGATGATACTCCGCCACCATGTACCAGGCATCCGTGATCATCTCATCAATGATCTCCTCAAAGCTCGCAGATGTCTGTCCGGCAAGAATCTTCTTCACGATCACCTGGAACCAGAACAGCTTGTAACACTCACTGGTGTTATCAAAGAGATGTCCGAAATATTCAATTTTCAGGCCGTCTGATTCGGGCAAGATGAAATCCATAAGCTAGCTCCTGGCTCCCAAAAATATTCCCATTGTTTCCACTACCTTTTAGGTGGCTTCGGTAGACGCAAGACTGCGGCCACTATCTTTACTCCTGATTCGATAATTCTCTTTCTAATTTTAGGATCATCCAAATAATCCAGTCCAATCTGAATCATATCATCTATATAGTCCTTCGCGACCTTAATAATCTTCTTTCCCGCGGGTATTCTATGATCTGAAACAAACCTGTTTTTAACATCATACCCCTGTGATTGAATATATACTGCAATCTCCTCATCGTAGATAAGAAGCTTCACTATATCCAAACACTCTGCCCTATCGGATAGTAATAGTATACCAGTCCCACCACCCCTACAGTAGTGTATTTAGATTTCAATTCAACAAAGGCATTTTTAACTGATTCAACATACCCCCTACCATCTTCATATATCTCATTAGGAGGTTGTACGCCATGATTTGTCCCCGATGTGGATTTTCGAGTATACCCGGTGCAAAATTCTGCGGTAGCTGTGGTTTCAGCTTTTACAATCCCAACATACAGCCAAACCAGACTATGCCTCAGAACATTTATACCGGGTCTTATCCCGCCACTCCTATTCCTCCAGGAATGAATCCGCAAACAGGCTTTATTCCTCAAGATACCACTACAAATAATCTTTCAAAGCAGATGCCCAATAACAATCATATACCAGCAACAAACCAAGCTGTTTCACCAGACCCTAATATTATGTCTGCATCGCTTTGCCCTAAATGCGGTGCCCCCTTGGCCCCCCGTTCCAGGTTTTGCATGGTTTGTAATGAGAATATCGATACCCCTTCCAAAGAACCAGCTATCATTCATAAACCCAAAGTGAAAAAAGGGATATTTAATAACAGCTTTAATTGTCCCAATTGTGGTACAAAACTAAAGGTAAACAAAAAAGAGGAAAAGCTAATCTGCTCAAACTGTCACGCTGAAATCCTCAAAGATGGAGACAGCTACAAACTTGCCCCGCCTAAACCACCAAAGAAAATGGCTTTGCCCATTCCATTGACCGTAGCGGGAGCTGTTGTCATTCTTTTGCTTATGGCTGTCGCAGGTAACAGTCGCCGAAACCGTGATACGAACATCTCATATGAATATACTGATAGATCTCTTCCCATAAACGAATCGGAAGAAGAATTGTTAGCGGCTAAGGATCCTACCGTTGCCACAGAACCCTCTCTGGTTCCCACCGATCCCCCTACAGCTGAACCAACAGCTACCCCAACTCCCGAGCCATCGAGTACACCTACCCCCGAACCTACCAATACACCAACGCCGGAACCTACGAATACGCCTACTCCGGCTCCAACCAATACGCCCACACTGGCTCCAACTGCCACTCCAATCCTGGAGCCAACTGCTACACCAATACCACCAGAGCCTACTGCCACGCCAATACCGCCAGACCCCACTGCCACACCAGTACCTGCGCCTGCAACAGTTACTGCCAACAAAGAATCTGGCGGAACCATAGATCTTCCAATCGGTACAATAGTTTGGAAATCAGCCACAGGCTCAAAGTTCCACAAGGTGAATGACTGTGGAAATATGAATCCAAATAAAGCAACCGCAATGACCGTTGAGGAAGCAGTGAATACCTATCATCTAACAGCATGTAAAAAGTGTTATAACTAAATCTTATCAGAACGGGTGACACCTGCCGCAGGCAGTGTATCCCCGTTCTTTTAATTCCTGCAGCGTCCCACTATAGTATTCCCTGTTCTTCTCTTTCATTTCCTCCACGGACGGGCAATCCGGCCTGTGTGCCCGTTTCGTATTCTTGTTCAATACCAGCTCCAGGATCTCATCCTCTGAGTCCAATACTCTTTCCGCGATCCAGCTCTCGCCGGTAGCATAATCAATCTCGATACCCGGCTGTACATTATAGCACCATACACAAAACCGAAACTCTTTGTCTTCTACCGCCTCCGCTTCGATCAACACCCCTCGCGCAAGCAGTTCATCTCCTTCAAAATACGGGGTGACTCGATATAGTACATGATTTCCGCTTTCACGGATATGATCAGCCACCTGATTCTCGAAAGGAAGCATCCCGGTAATATTCAGATAACGCGTTCCTGTGATCAGATTATTCTCATTTGCATTCTCTCCTCCTCTAATCTACTAAAAAATCATTTTCATTCGAACGAATCATGAAAAAAAACAAAACTATAATCAATTATACACATTTTACTTTCGTAATCGTAAGTATAGGCATTTATGTATCGATTGTTAGTTGCTATATCTATGAAATCAAAAAACAAAAATCCCTCATCCGGTTCATAGTCATCAGAAATGGGAAGAACAATACTTAACTCATATGATTCTCTCGCGCCTATACTTATAGCATCAGTTAAGGCATTTATTCCTATAATATGTTCTGGAACCTCGCTATCGAATTCAATTCTTTCAATCAAAAAAGCTCTATTTCGATTAGTGCAGTTAGTTATAATTATGGGAATAGTTTTATAAGTATAATAATAATCCTTATACTTTGGATAAAAATCCCTTAGATTCATTTTGTTTACTCTCAAATCAATTTCCCTATTTTCTCTGCGTTGTCCTCTACAGTTTTGTTCAATTATTTTATATTGATACTTTCCCGAAAAAATATTGTAATCTACACAAATTGAATTACATCTCCCAAGTAGTCTTCTTCGACCATCTTCCAAAATGAGATGTAAACGTGCTCTTCGATTATTTGAATATGCAATATCAATGCTTTCAACCCAGATATCTATTTCCTGTTCTTTTTCAGGTTCTATCTGTAAATAATCATCTTGAAAATCTTCAGCATTGTTCAGAAGCAAAGACGAACAAAGCCACATTGCCGTGGTTCGTTTATTTAACACTTCTAATCTGATAACTATACTATTAACTCCGCATTCGTCTTCAGATTTATAAATTCCTTTAAAAAAAATAGCGAGATGGCAGAAATCAAACAAAGAATTATCTTCCGTACCAATATTGGTAAATTCCGTTCCGGAAAAGGCGTATTCAGCTCCCTCATCACTAAGTCTCAATCTTTTTTTCTCCCATTTTTCATTTTCAATCAAACAGCTGATTTGTCGAAAACGATAATAACTTTATATACTTTCCGCTAAACAAACTAATTATATCACATCCATTCCTAGAAGGACATACCACATCCGCATACGCATCACTCCATGATCCATTTCACCTTCAGATTGACACACTCCTCCACAAGCTCACGTCCAAGTTCATCTGAAGCTCTCGGAGGGCAATCGCCTACACATTTTTTGTAACGTACAATCTTAATTTCCTCGTCCTCATCCCATCGATCCCTGCGGATAGACTCAACACCCTGGACTTTGATCCCCAGTACATCCGCAAGTTGCTCAGCTTCCTCTCTCGAATGGCTTAACGCTTCCTTCGCAAGCTCTAACCTGATTGCACGCCGATCCGAAATCACCCCTCTAACGGTAATTTCATATTCATATTTTCCCTTCTGTAACAGAGATTGGATAAAATTGATACTCTTCAGATCATATGGGATTTGCATCATGATTTTCCTTTCCGCAGTGAGCACTGTTTCTCTTGAAAAACCCGGTTCTTCGACACTGTCTCCTGCCAAATGGATGCTTTTCAGATCGATCTCGGTTTTCCTGATCTCCTCCAGAAAATCATCACATTCATCCATCACCCTCCGGGACAGCTCACAGGCCTTTCCCTCTTCCGCCCGGAAGGTTATCGTGATCTCTGCCACATCACACTCTGCCATCCTGCTGGCAACACCCTTGATTTCAAATACACTCATAACACCCCCTCCTTTTTCCCTCATACTGTCAGGCTCTGATCTTCATTTCCGATATCATAATAAATTTTCATCTGTCCTATAAGAATGCCGCCATTTCGAACGATTGTTTGTGATATCTGTTATATTCTGTCATGTATACTATCCTTCTTTCCACATAAATCTGCCCACCTTGATCCGTATATTAAAAAGTTAAGCAATACATCGATCAGGATAAAACCCATACCGGAGGCATATATGAAAAAACCTGTTATTGCATGTTTGTTTTTGGCACTTACCGTATTGGGCGCAGGCTGCGGATCACAAAAGCCGGATGATGGAATTGAATTGTCACAAGATTCTTCCGTTGAGGGAAAAGAGCCCGGAACCACAGGTACCGGGCAGACAAGCACCCGCGTAGCAAAAGACGGCAAGGTCAATCACGGCCATTCCATAACGGAACGCTCCGAACCCTATCACACAGAAATACTTCGTTCGGAAGAAGTATTATATGATGAGGAGGAAGCCAAAGCTTTCCTTATAGACAATATCTCTTATCCGGAAGGGGAACCTTATACCTTTGAAATGACCGATTCTTCCATTAACGATCCGGGAGCATATCTGTGGTACGATTTCACGGTATTATATGACGGTATTCCTGTTGAACGTTCGGAATTTACGGTTATAACATTTAATGACGGAACGATAATAGAAGGTGACGCAGGCGTCTTTCGTGCAGTCCCGGAAGATCTGTCCGGCATAAAGACTCCCGAAGAGATCCTGGAGGATTATGCCAGACAGAACTATGATGACAGAGATTATAAATATCAGACCGGGCACTATTACTACAGAAAAAAGAATGCCGAATGTCCCTATGTGTATGTTTACCGTTATGACTGCGGACAAGTGCTTGAAAATATCACTCTGACACTGAATGCCAAAACCGGCGAGCTTTTGGGCTATCAGCCTGACGCCATCGATTAAACGCTGCTTTTCCGGGCTTCCCCATGCCGGATAAGCCGCTCAAAGCGTTCCATCACCTCCAGCATATCCTTTTTCACACGCGCCCTGCACTGTTCCCGGAGCAGGGCCGGCATATCATAAAAAGCTTCCGCCATAGCTCCGGCGATGGCCGCCAGGGTATCCGTATCACCCCCCAGCGATACTGCGTTCCGGACCACATCTTCATAAGACTCACCATCCAGAAAACTCTTAAGCGCCTTCGGAAGGGAATCCATGCAGGTCTCGACATGACAGTGCCGTGCACGCATCTCATCCAGTGTTTCATGCAGATCATAGCGAAATTCCGCCTTCACATACGCTTCGATCTCCTCTTTGGAAGCCCCCTTCCGTCCAAGGTAGATCACTGCTGCCGTGCATTCAGCCCCCTTGATCCCTTCCGGGTGGTTATGGGACACATTCGCGCAAGCCTTAGCCACTTCCCGGGTCCGTTCAATGCTGTCATACAGCCAGCCCGCTGCGGAAACCCGCATGGCCGATCCGTTTCCGTAACTTCCGTAAGGCTCCGGCTTTTTCGCATGTACCCAGTTGATAAAGCGGGCTCCGTATCCGGCATAAGGGTACTTCCGGCCCCACTTCTGCATCGAACGGATGCATGTAGCCTCGATCTCGCCGGCACCCGCATCCTTTCCGGCGTCCATCAGAGCCTCCGCCACGGCCACTGTCATCACGCTGTCATCCGTCCAGTTGTCCTGCTCCGTCAGCAGTTCAAAATCCTTCGTTTTCCCTCCCCGGTCAAACTCAAACCTGCTCCCGATGATATCTCCCAAGATTGCTCCGTACATACCCTTACCTCTCTTTCTTATGCTTCTGTTCTCGCTTACAGGTTAAGGATACAATAAAAAAAGTCCCCCGTGGTGTCCCGCCGGGAGACTTTTGAAAGCTGCGATCTGCTATTAGTTTCCGAGGAGCGGCTGATCACATACGAAGAGCATGGCGTTGACTTTACGGATATCATACTGTCCGTGCCGTATGCATTGTA
>JAEELW010000118.1 GCA_016282915.1 Lachnospiraceae bacterium
GAGTAACTTTGCATGCATTTGCTCCTTTCTGTTCTCAACTGATGATGAATAGGTTACATCCTGCAGTATACAGAACGGCGCACCGTTTGTTCAGAATAAATGTACAGCTACATCGGAATAGGCGCACCGTTTATTTCGGAATGTGCGCACCGATTGGCCGGAATTTGCACCCGGCATGTAAAGAACTGTATAACTTCTCTATTTCATTGTCAGAATACGCCACAACGACCTTTTCGATTAATTTCAGTCTGCTCTCAGCTTCTTTCAAAACAGCGTCATTGTAATTCTTCTGCGCCAACTGACATGCCAATTGAATATTATCCTTTGTAATGTATACCCCCTGCTTGTCATTAACACAATGATAGTATCTGAACCTTTTCCCATCCTTTGATATGCGTAACCATCCAGCCGGAGGAGTTGTATCCTGCATCTTTCTGGTCTTTAATATGATCCTTTTCAAATACTCTTGCTCCTGCAATAACATTTCTATAAATCCATACATATCATTCCCCTCCCATATTTATCTTGGTTTTTCTCTTGTTAACTCGCTTTTTCTCAGTTTTTCAAAAAGTTTTAGATGAGCTTTTCGTCTATGTCATTCCCCTTGGCCCTTTATTCAATGGATTATCAGGTATCCGGAGTGCACGAAATAAGACGTCGTCTTATATCGCTATGATCGGCCTTCTCTTCTCCCCGGTTCCTTACGGCAGCACAACCTCCCATGTCATACGGGATATCCTCATCAAGAGGTTCCTTAATTCCTTCGTTCTGCTTATCCATAAAGGGGCGTCATAATGCTCCCTCGCTGAGTCATTGCTCTGATGGTGCAAAATCTGACTACGGCTCTCTATGTTCTTTCTGGTCCAGTTCTCTCGGCACCTTACGGTGGACGTCTTCCCTCGATCCCTGTTTTGTCCTTATGCGGCCGCTGGTCTTCGGATATCGCTCATCATCTTCTGTGGATCATATGCGACACCCTTAGTCAGTACTGCGTAGAACACTCGTATCAGCTTACAGCTGATGGCTATCACGGACTGCTTCTTCTTCAATGGATTGCTCTCTCTTGTCGTGTAATATCTGTGCAGCTCTCGGAATTCCGGGTTCGTAGCTATCAGCGGGATGGCAGCATTAAACAGTATGGCTCGCAGCTTACTTCGACCTCTTTTACTTATGGTCGTCTGTCCCTTATGCTTCCCTGAGCTATTCTCCCTCAGCGATAATCCGGCAAGCTTCTGGATCTGTCTGGGTGATTCGAAACGCCTCACATCACCCACCTCTGCCAGAAACCCTGCAACCGTGATCAGTCCGATACCTTGAATGGCAAGCAGTTGCTCGCTTTCGGGTATCAACCTACACAAACGTTCTATTTCTTTCATGATCGAGTCCAGCTGTGCCTTCTTGTAGTCATAATCCTGAAGCAACAGGTTCATTTCATATCTTGCTGCGGCAGTCCCCTTTTTTAGACCGATGCTCTGCTTTGCTATCTCATACAGGGTCGTTGCCCGTTTTATCCCGACAGCTCTCAGCTTCGCATCCCGCCAGATCTGATTTACGCCTTCAGCGCCAAGCGTTATGACTTCTTCCGGCAGACATGCCTTTCGTAATACCAGCATGCTACTCTGTGACTCGTAATCACCAAACACATCCGTGTATTCGGGAAAGTAAATGGCAAACCATCTGGCAAACCGGTTCTTGACCTGGGTAAGCTCCCTGATGAGCCGTTTACGATTGTTTACCAGTACTCTTAAGTCTGCGTATACGCCATCCGGTGTATACGGTGCGGAATACCTTCCTTCGATGACCAGTTTTGCTATCACCTTCGGATCTTTGTTATCATTCTTACTCTGGCTGTTGTCATCCAGTTCCTTGGTCTGCTTTACCGCATAGGGGTTCACCATGACTAGCAGGATGCCTTCATCCTCAAGGTAAGCACCAAGATCGAACCAGTAATGACCGGTCGGCTCGATCCCCACGATCACTTCTGCCTTCCCATGCTTGTCTTTTAAGTGCTGCATCCAGTCTTTCAGGCCTACAAAGCCTCCTCGGCTGTTGCTGAATTTAAAGACCTTTCCGAGTTCAATGCCCCTCCAGTCAAAGGCTCTGGCATACTGTGTCGTGCTCCCGATATCAATCCCTACCACCAAAGTAGATTCTTTTACTTGATTGATCTTCTGATTTTGTTTACAATTCATTTGTGAGGGTCTCCTTTGTTTAATGATTTAGTCAACCGCCAAGTTAACAATCATTATTCTATGGGAGTCTCTCACTTTTTACAAACCCATCATTTGTTCCTTAACAGGAATGCTCCCTAATATGTTATATTGACTCCTTTATGGTCTCCTGATGATGCGGTCACATGGCCTCCGGCGATCCTGTGACCTATTTCGCTGGTTTTGCCTTTTTACAGTCACATGGCCTCCGGCGACTCTGTGACCTATTTCGCTGGTTTTGGCATTTACAGTCACATGGCCTCCGGCGACTCTGTGACCTATTTTGCTGGTTTTGCCTTTTGCAGTCACATGCCCTCCGGCGATCCTGTGACCTATTTCGCTGGTTTTGCCTTTTGCAGTCACATGGCCTCAGACGACCCTGTGACCTATTTCGCTGGTTTTGCCTTTTACAGTCACATGACCCTCGGCGATCCTGTGACCTATTTCGCTGGTTTTGGCATTTACGGTCACATGGCCTCAGGCGATCCTGTGACCTATTTCACTGGTTTTGCCTTTTGCAGTCACATGCCCTCCGGCATTCCTGTGACCTATTTCGCTGGTTTTGCCTTTTACAGTCACATGCCCTCAGGCGACTCTGTGACCTATTTCGCTGGTTTTGACATTTACAGTCACATGGCCCTCGGCGACTCTGTGACCTATTTCGCTGGTTTTGGCATTTACAGTCACATGGCCTCAGGCGACTCTGTGACCTATTTCGCTGGTTTTGCCTTTTACAGTCACATGGCCTCCGGCGATCCTGTGACCTAATTTGCTGGTTTTGCCTTTTGCAGTCACATGGCCTCCGGCGACTCTGTGACCTAATTTGCTGGTTTTGGCATTTACGGTCACATGGCCTCAGGCGACTCTGTGACCTATTTCGCTGGTTTTGCCTTTTACAGTCACATGGCCTCCGGCGATCCTGTGACCTATTTCGCTGGTTTTGGCATTTACGGTCACATGGCCTCCGGTATTCCTGTGACCTATTTCGCTGGTTTTGCCTTTTACAGTCACATGGCCCCCGGCGATCCTGTGACCTATTTTGTTGGTTTTGGCATTTACGGTCACATGACCTCCGGCGACTCTGTGACCTATTTCGCTGGGTTTGCCTTTTACAGTCACATAGCTTCCGACGATCCTGTGACCTATTTCGCTGGTTTTGGCATTTACAGTCACATAGCTTCCGACGACTCTGTGACCTATTTCGCTGGGTTTGGCATTTACGGTCACATGGCCTCAGGCGACTCTGTGACCTATTTCGCTGGTTTTGACATTTACGGTCACATGGCCTCCGGCAACTCTGTGACCTATTTCGCTGGTTTTGCCTTTTACAGTCACATGGCCTCAGGCGACTCTGTGACTCATATTACATTTATAGAATTAGAGGCCTCCTGATCTTTACTATAGGTCGACTCCTTAAAGTTTTTTGAGAATTTACAGTCAACAAAATATTGACTCTGAAGATGTTAGCTGAATCTGCGATAAGCAGAGAAAAGATATCAGAATCCTGATAATACAACCCGGAAGCCAGAGGGCTTCCGGGGAAATATCTTTAATGAAAATAACTCTTTTAAAATTATTATCTCTTGCTGAACTGAGGTGCACGTCTTGCGGCTTTGAGACCGTATTTCTTACGCTCTTTCATACGAGGATCGCGGGTAAGGTAGCCGGCCTTTTTCAGAACCGGGCGATACTCTTCGTCCGCATGTACCAGCGCACGGGCGATACCGTGACGAACCGCACCTGCCTGACCGGTGAATCCGCCGCCCTTAACGGTAACATAAGCGTCGAACTTGCCCTCCGCTTCCAGAGCGGTCAGAGGCTGCTTAACGATCACCTTGAGGGTCTCCATGCCGAAATACTCATCCAGATCGCGGCTGTTGATGGTGATCTTTCCTTTACCGGGAGTCAGAAAGACTCTTGCTACAGATTTCTTACGTCTGCCGGTCCCGTAAAACTTTTCCGTTGCTTTCTTTGCCATTTTTTATATCCTCCCGTTAAAACGACAGTGCTTCCGGCTTCTGTGCCGCATGCTTGTGCTCCGGCCCTGCATATACAAAGAGCTTCTTGTACATCTCTCTGCCCAGAGGTCCCTTGGGAAGCATACCCTTCACTGCCAGCTCGATCACCTCTTCCGGCTTCTTTGCCAGCTTCTCACGAAGGCTAGCTTCCTTCATGCCGCCGACATAATCGGAATGGCTGTAATAAATCTTCTGATCCATTTTCTTACCGGTCACCTTGATCTTTTCCGCATTCACGACGATCACATAATCGCCAAGATCCATGTTCGGTGTAAATACCGGCTTATTCTTACCACGCAGCACCTTGGCGATCTCACTGGCCAGGCGCCCTAAGGTATATCCGCTCGCGTCCACCACGTACCACTTACGCTCGATCGACTGCGGCGATGCCATATAAGTCTTCATTCTCGCTTACCTCCTGTAAACTGCCGATTACAACTGTTCCGGCGTCTCATGTGATGTCCGGGCACATAAGAACCGTCACGAAAACACATTATAGCCTATCCCTTCGTATATGTCAAATATTTATTTGCCGTCTCTGTTTACAAAAAAATAGGTCTGTGTTATCATTCCTTAAGTAAAATATACTTTTGGGCCATCGCCAAGCGGTAAGGCACAGGGTTTTGATCCCTGCATCTCGCTGGTTCGAATCCAGCTGGCCCAGCTTTTTTATTCCGGTTCATCTTTATCGCTGTCAGGATAAAAGTGTTCCGACGGACCGCAGCTGCGGATACTTCTCTCCCAATGATAAACGAAAGAAGCAAAGCCAAAGAACTGATCATCATCGCAGGCCCTACCGCTACCGGAAAGAGCGATCTGGCCGTGGCCCTTGCCAAAGAGACCGGCGGCGAGGTGATCAGCGCCGATTCCGTGCAGGTCTACCGCGGTCTGGATATCGGTTCCGCCAAACTCACGCCCGAAGAGATGCAGGGCGTGCCCCATCATCTGATCGACGTGCTCGATCCCGAAGAGCCCTTCAATATCACCCTTTTTCAGAAAATGGCAAAGGACGCGATCGAAAGTATCCGTTCCCGCGGACATGTCCCTATCCTCTGCGGGGGCACCGGCTTTTATATCCAGTCCGTCCTTTATGATATCGAGTTCTCGGAGGAGAAGGACGGCGACGCCTACCGCAAAAGCCTCGAAAAGCTTGCCGCGGATGGACGCGCTGACGAGCTTTACGATCAGCTTCGCGCGATCGATCCCGCTTCCTGCGAAAAGATCCATCCCAACAATATCAAACGCGTGATCCGCGCGCTGGAATACTATCGTGAGACCGGCCGGCCGATCTCGGAACATAACGAAGAACAGCGCGCCCGGACCGCAGCCTATGATGCCGTTTTTTTTGTCCTGAGCGATGAGCGCCGTGCCCTTTACGAGCGGATCGACCGCCGTGTGGACCGCATGATCGACGCCGGGCTCGTGGAAGAAGTGCGGCGGCTGAAAGACGCCGGCGTACCGCGGCATTGCACTTCCATGCAGGGACTCGGATACAAAGAGATCTATGCGTATCTGGAAGGGGAATGCAGCCTGGACGAAGCCATCACTGCCATAAAGAGCGGCAGCCGGCATTTTGCAAAACGCCAGCTGACCTGGTTTCACCGCGAACCGGATGCACTCTGGTTTGACCGCAGCCTCTATGCGGATCCTTCCCGCGAAATCTTAAATGAGATGCTGAAACTCCTTCAAAAAGACTGCTGAAGCCTCAGCGGTATCTTTCGTGTGTCTCGTAGTATTTCCGTTTATCCTCATACATGCGCTCGTCCGCTTTCCGCAGGGCCTGGCGCACCTCATTCAGTCTCGGCACGGAACTGCCGCCCATGGCAAAGGAAACATCCCCGCTTTTTTCCGCATTTCTGCGGATCTCTTCGATCTTTTCCGCGATCCCTTCCTCGGTCAGTCCGCAGACGATGATTGAAAACTCATCCCCACCCGCGCGGTAGATGTCGCTCTCGTCAAAGCTCTGTCTCAGAACATCCGCCGCATCCTGCAGAAGCCGGTCTCCTGCCGCATGCCCCTTTTTGTCGTTCACTTCCTTTAAGCCGTTCAGGTCCGCAAAGATCACCCCGACAGACATATCCGTATCTTCTTTTTTTGTCGCGATGCCGTCTACGAAATTGTTCATTTCATTACGGTTCATCACGCCCGTGAGCATATCGCGGGAGCTTAAGAGCTTCAGCCTGTCCACCAGCAGATAATTTCCGATCTCGGACCCCAGGATAAAGCTGGCGATCTCCATCGTCTCCTTGATCTCCACCGCTTTCTCGGAATTGAAATTGAGCGCCCACATATAAGCCAGGGTATGCTCTGCGGATTTCAGCGGGAAAAAGACGATGCTCTTCGCCCCTGCTGCCGTCAGCGACTCATACCAGACGGGATTGCGTTCCTTTATCACTTCCATGTCCTGCTCATCCTTGATGATCAGGCAGTTGCTGCCCGCAATGGTTCCCGGCCAGGTCTCGGTGATCGCATAGAAAGATCCGTCCAGATAGCGCTCCATCGGAAGAAGCTTTGACCCTTCCGCAAAAGACTCGCCGAGCACTTCGCAGCTTTTCCTTATATCGTCCACCAGAAGGATGCAGCAATGCTCCGCCGCACACATTTCACGCACATCACAGATCACATCTTTGATCGTCTCGCGGAAATCCTTTGTCCCCCGCAGCTTGATACTCGTTTCCAATACCGCTGCCGCGCGGTCTCCGGAGATATTGGACATATTCTCCGAGCTGGCCTCGAAGCTGATCTCCATCATATAGATACAATAGCTCAGATTTCCGTCGTCCGGGATCAGTGGAAGAAAGGTCATGTTCAGCCATATGCCGCTCATACGGTCGGGACTCACGTAGGAATGCAGGCATTTTTTCTCCACGGCCGCCCGATAGCAGTAATCTTCAAAATTCAGATCCCGTGTCAGGTATCTCGTATATTCGCTGTTCGGGACAAATTCTTTTGTAAGCATCTCCGCGCCGGGAGCCGGATGCTCGATGGAATCGATATAGGCCGCATTCCCCGTAACAACGCGGAATGGCCCACGGCGGCCATCCTCATGTCTTTCGACGGATACCACGCAGGCCATCGCACTCATATGATCAACGACACTCTGAAAATCCATCCCGATCCCCTCCCGTAAACACAGTAGTACTTCCGTACACGGATTCCGCGATCCGCTCTGTCTCTTCCGGTCTGTCATGATATGCCGCTATAACGGAAACACGGTTTCAGATATATCCTATATGTTAGCATAGAATAGCTCCGCTGTCCACTTTGGGCTGAATTCCGCTGTTCCGGAAGGCTGGCGATCCTGCATGGCGGCAGGCACGTTTCGCCCAGCGGCCGACAGGCAAGCGGACAGTATCGAAAACGTGACTTCAAAAAACAGCGTTCCGAAAACAGAACGCTGTTGTAAGGTACCGGATTCATTCGACCGGCTGCGTCCGGCTGTCCTGATTGGGCTGCGTCTGGCCTTCCCGGTCCGGAGGCATCTGACCATTCCGCTCCGGCGGCGTCTGGCCATCCCATTCCGGCGGTGTCTGCCCATCCCATTCCGGCGGCGTCTGCCCGTTCTGCTCCGGGTGCATTCTCATGCCCTCACCGGCTCCGTTTTTTCCTCCGCGGCCGCCCATACCGCCGCCCTGCCCGCCGAACATCTGATTACTGATCGCGTTTGTCTCTTTCCCGTTCTCGATGATCGTACCGCCGTTGTATTCGGCACTGCCGTCATAGTCAAAAGCGGACTGTCCGCTGATGTCAATGGTACCTCCGTTGATCCGGATATCGCCGTTGGAATCCACGCCGTCCGTGTCGCCTGCTCCCATCACGATGCTGACTTCACCGCCGTTCAGTTCAAAGAGCGGAACGCAGAGGCTGCTCTTCTGCGCGGCGTTGATGCCGTCATCCGAAGCGTCGACCGAGACGCTTCCTCCGTTGATCCGGACGACCGTAGCTTCGATCCCCTCTGCTGCCGTAAGCTTCAGCGCTCCGTCGTCTACCGTTATGAGCGTCGTCGCATGGATCGCATCGTCCGCGGCGCTGATCGTCAGGCTGCCTCCACCGATATAGATACTGCCCGTGCTGTCGTCTTCATCGTCCTCGGCATGCAGTCCGTCGTTACAGCGGCTGATCGTAAGGCTTCCGTCCGCCACGGCGATCTCTTCATGCGCTTCCAGCGCGCTTCCTTCGCATTCGACTGTAAGCGTTCCTCCGGTGAGCTTCAGCGAATCTTTGGACGTGATCCCGTTATCGGACGAAATGATGCTCAGACTCCCCGTCCCGTTCAATACCAGATCGTCCTTCGAAAAGATCACGGCGTCCGTATTCGTATCCCCGTCGGCCGTAAAACTGCCGCTCACACTCAGTTCATTATCTTCCGATGCGCTCGTGATAAATACCTTATCGGCACTCTTTACATAGATACAGGGCTGATCCTTATTGCTGACGCTCAGTCCGTCCAGTACCAGCTGTACTTTGTCTTCGCTTCCGGCTTCCACCTTTACCGTCACGTTCTCTGCACTGCCGCTCAATACATACACGCCCTCTTTATCGATCGTGATGTCGCTGCCGCTTTCCACGCTCAGAGTGACGGCCTCAGACAGATCCGGCGTCTGCTCCATATCTCTGTCCGTAAAGAGTTCTTCCGCATCCGGCTCCGCAAAAACGCTGCTGTCGCCGCTTGCTGATGAAGCCGTTCCCCCACCGCTTCCTTTTACGGACTGTGATGCCCGCGCGGCTGCCTGAAGCTCCGCGCTGTCGGCCGCGCCGCACGCTGTCAGCATTACCATTGCGCTTATGATAGCCATGATCATCTTTTTCTTCATATCCTTTTCCTCCGTTCTTTTTCCGCTCGTTTTTCACTGCAGATCATATATGTCCAGCTTTTCCACACGCGTTATGTTATATTTATCAGTTCACGCAGCGCATCCGCCGCCTCCGTCATCCTGCCGGGCCGGGTCCGGCCTTCCCCCTTCTCGCCCGGTGCGCCTTATCATATCCCGCTCACGTTTTACCATACTCTTCATCTCTTACAGCGCATCCGCCGCCTCCGTCATCCTCTCCGGGCCGGGTCCGGCCTTCCCACTTCTCGCCCGGTGCGCCTTATCATATCCCGCTCACGTTTTGCCATACTCTTCATCCCTTACAGCGCATCCGCCGCCTCCGTCATCCTGCCCAGGCTGATCTCGAGATTCCCGTTCATGGTCCGCAGTTCATCCAGAAATTCCTTCGAAGATACATGCTCCTTCAGGATCACATTCAGTGTGAGCTTGTACAGACTGCCCATATTCGTAAGCCTCACTTCCTCATAGCTGTATTCCTTCAGGTACTTCCGGAAGCTCTCCTCGAAGAGTCCCTCATAATCCAGGTTTTCCGGGACCAGGATCTTCAGCATCCTGACGCCCCTGTTTTCCGAGCCGAAATGTGTCACGTTCAGCAGCAGATTGATCGCGGATATGATCAGCGCAAAGAGCAGCGCGATCCAGATATAGCCCATGCCTGCGGCCAGACCGACGGCCATTGCCAGAAAGATCCCGGTGATCTCCTGCCCGCGTCCGGGTGCCGAGCGGAAGCGTACCAGGCTGAAGGCGCCGGCCACGGCCACTCCCGCGCCGATGTTGCCGTTCACCAGGATGATCACCAGCTCCACGACCGCCGGAAGCAGCACCAGCGTGGTGACAAAGCTTCTTGAATAGCGGTTTTTGATCATGTACGCTCCCGCGATGATCACTCCGCAGAGCAGCGCGACGAGCGTTGTGATCATGAATTCGCTTCCGCTGAAAGTTCCGTTTGAGATTATTGAAGTAAAAATATCGTTAAACATATGCCACCTCTCCTTTCGTTCTTCCGTATATGCCTTCCGTTTCCTGCAGCTTCACGCTCCTTACGCCGCAGCTGCTCCGCATCATATCCTTGTATCCTTCTCCGTATTTGGAGAACGAAGCCGGAAATACCTTCTGCTCATTCAGCTTCCGTGCCAGCTCCGGCGGCAGCGCATTCGCCACCTTGATCTCCATCAGATACTGCCCCGGCTTTAAGATCGGCTTCCCAGGCTTTTGCTGCCGCAGATCCCTGCATTCCGCATTCCACTCGATGTTCCGGTCAAAGGTTACCCGGAAATCCGGATCGAGGATCCCGGCCATCGCCATCCTTTCGTAACAGATGCTCATGGCCGGCCGCAGGTCCTTATAGCGTTCTTCGAAAGAGAGGATCTCCTTTGCGATCTGTGAAGATCCGAGATCCAGATTTTTCCCCTCCATATGCCCCTGCAGCTTTTCGTAGCTGCCGGAGATGCGGCGTTTGTAGACGATCCCTTTATACTTCTTTTTGATCTCGATAAAGGCGTTCGTGCCGTCCTCCGTCTCTCCATAGGTACGCAGCCTCAGTTTTTCCTTGTAAAGCGGTTTTTCCAGTGAGGTGCGGACCAGCAGGTAATCTTTGGTATCAAAGTATATATTGTTGATCCTGGATATCCCGTAACGGTCGGTCCTCGCTATCCCGTCCAGGAACGCTTTCACTTCACGGTACTGCTCTTCGTCCAGCAGGTATTTGATCTCTTTACGTTGAAACACTTCCCTGTATTCTCCCATGTTCGTCACTTCCTTCCGTTCTTTCTTTTTTCCTTCTATGCCCGTATGATAAGATCCGAATATTAAACGAACATTAAAAAAGCACCGGAAAAACAAAAATTTTTCCGATGCCTTCAAACTTCCCCGCATCACGGCATATTTGATGCTCTTGTATCCGAAACTGCCTTTTCCATCCCCGCGCCGCAGCCCTCAGCGCAGCGTGATCCTGAATACCGTTTCCCCGTTTTCGGAATACGCCCGTATATCCCCGTTATGATTCCGCGCGATCCTTCTGGCGATCGCAAGTCCTAGCCCGTAACGGTTTTCCTGCCGGCTCCTCGCCTTGTCCCCGCGGTAAAAGCGTTCAAAGATCTTTTCCCGCTCTTCCTCCGGGATCGGATCGCCGCGGTTGATCACAAGGATCTCAACGCCGTTTTTCCCCTTCATCCTTTTTGCGCTCACCCTTACCGCGCTGTCGCGGTAAGCATGACGTACCGCGTTGTCCAGGATCGTCGCGGCGAGCTGCTCGATCTCTTCCTTATTGCAGACAAGACGCAGACCCTCTTCAATCCCGGTCTCCACGGAAACGCCCTGCTCAAACGCCACCCCCTCGTAGGAAAGACAGCTTTTTTCCAGTATCCTTGACAGATCCTCCTCCCGGTAAGCCGCGCGGTCTCCCCCGTTTTCCAGTCTGGAAAGATTTAAGAGCCCGGCGATCAGCCTTCCCATGCGGTCCGCCTCGTAGCGGATATCCTCCAGCTTTTTCTTATCCTCCTCCGCGGCCGACATCTCATCGGCCGAAGCCATGATCACGGCCAGCGGGGTCTTCAGTTCGTGGGAGGCATCCGCGATGAACTCCTTCTGCCTCTCGAACGCTTCCGCCGCGGGCTTTGTGATCCAGGCCGTGATCCTCCGGGATGCAAAGACGATCAGCGCTTCCAGCACGGCAAAAAGCAGCAGGGACTGCAGCAGCAGTTCGAGAAGCTTTCGCGAGATCCCGCTCCTGTTCAGGATCACGATGGATTCCATATAGCGGTAACGATAGGAATAGCCGTTGATATAGAGATTTCCCACATACATCGCATCGCCGCTTTCTTTCGAAAGAATCTCCTCCGCTGCCCGGGCCGCGTCAAAATCTTCCGATGCGTTTCCGTGATCATAGATCGCCGCGACGGCACCGTCCTTAAGCTCTGCCGTATAGATCTCATAATCCATGATCATCATGTTTTCCAGATCATGTGGACGCAGCCTCTGCCCCTCGGGGCCCTGCGTATCCTCCGGCGGCAGCACGTCTTCCGGGCGCATTCCTTCTCCCTCGCCGGCCCTGCCGTTCCGGAAAGCCCTGCGGTCCTCCAGGATATCGAGACTGCGCCGTATCCCCTCTTCCTCCCGCGCATAATTCCGCACGTTCACAAAGACCAGCACGGCTATGAGGATCGCACTGAGCATGAAAAAGACCGTGAGCATTGTCTTCTTTCTTAATTCCTTCATAAAAGCCTACTCTTCATACTCCAGTTTATATCCCATGTTGCGGATGGTTTTGACCGATACCTTTGATCCGATGAGCTTCAGCTTCTTTCTCACAAAGGACATATATGCTTCCAGATTATTCGAGACCGCCTCGGAATCCATCCCCCAGACCCGGTCGTAGATCATCTCCCTTGAGAGGATACGGTCCGGATTGCTCATCAGATACTCGATCAGCTGGAACTCCTTATTGTTGATCCCCACATCCTCGTTGTTTGCCGCACAGCGTATCGCCGACGCCTTATAATCCAGTATCAGGTCTCCGTACTGCAGGAGATTTTCAACAGCTTTTCCGATATTCAGTTGGGCGTTGACGCGCGCCGCCAGCTCATCGACATGAAAAGGCTTCGGTACATAATCGTTCGCCCCGCTGCCGAAACCGAGAAGACGGTCTTCCAGTTCGGCCTTTGCGGTGAGCATGATGACCTTCACTTCCCTGTTCTCTTTTCGCAGCTCTTTCAGGATCTCGATGCCGTTCTTTTTCGGCAGCATGATATCCAGTATGATCAGGTCATACATCCCCGAGAGCGCATTATATGCCCCCTCCTCTCCGTCATTGGAGATATCCACGATATAATGGTCCCGTCTGAGCCGCTCCGCCACCAGCTCCGCCAGTGCAGCCTCATCTTCCACGATCAGTATACGCATTCATTAACCCTTTCCGTTGAAGACAGGGGGACGGTCCTTCTGTCCTCAACGTCCCTCTGAAGACAGAAGGACCGTCCCCCTGTCTTCAACGTCCCTCCGCTCCTCACGGCATCGTGATCAGTTCGTATTCCCTCGATCCTACGCCGATCTTTTCCGCATGCTCCAGAGTCTCGACCCATGAAACGTTGTGGTTGCTGTTATGCCATACATCTCCGTGATCGTGGAAGCCCTCGCGCGCCATATTATCCCCGAGCTGGCTGTTCCTTATCGGTTCCGCTTTCTGACACAGATCCACACAGGCCTGATCCAGGGCGACAGGATCAAAAGACGCCAGCATGCCGATATCCGGAAGTATGGGCGCATCGTTTTCGCCGTGGCAGTCGCAGTTCGGCGACACATCCGTGATCAGGCTGATATGGAAGCTGGGCCGCCCGCTTATGACCGCCGCCGTGTATTCCGCCATTCTCCTACCCAGCATCTGCGGTGCATCCCAGTTGTCGTTTTCAATGGCGTCAAAGGCGCAGGCGCCGATACATCTGCCGCAGCCCTTGCATTTTTCCGGATCGATCCACGCCTTATTTCCCTCATAGCTTATGGCGTCCGAACCGCATTCTTTCGCGCATCTGCGGCAGCCACGGCACAGATCTTCAATAACATGCGGATGTCCGCTGTTGTGCTGCTGCATCTTTCCGGCTCGGCTCCCGCAGCCCATGCCTATATTCTTGATCGCGCCGCCGAAACCGGCCTGCTCATGTCCCTTAAAGTGGTTGAGCGAGATCACGATATCCGCATCCATGACGGCGCGTCCGATATATGCCTCTTTGCAATACTCCCCGTTGGGGACAGGCACCGCGATATCGTCCGTTCCCCTCAGACCGTCCGCTATGATGATCTGACAGCCGGTCGTCACGGTATTAAAGCCGTTGATATTTGCGCAGTCCAGGTGCTCCAGCGCGTGCTTGCGGCTGCCCGGATAAAGCGTATTACAGTCCGTCAGAAAAGGCAGCCCGCCGTATTGCTTGACCAGATCCGCCACGGCTTTTGCATAATTCGGCCTCAGATAGGCAAGATTTCCAAGCTCGCCGAAATGCATCTTTATCGCCACAAATTTCCCTTCCATGTCGATGGATGCCATTCCCGCCTTGCGGATCAGCTTCTTCAGCTTTTCCGAAAGACTCACCCCCAGAACCGTCCTGAAATCGGTAAAATACACTTTTGATCTTTCCATCATGAACCCTCCTGCCTGCGGCCGCTATACATCTTTCTTTTGAGCTTTTTTCCCGGCTCCCATGAGAAAACGGAGCAGCGGTATCCTTAAACATATCTCCGCACAGATAAACGTTACGATATAAGAAAGGATTACAGGTACAATGTACAATAAAACGATATTTTTTTCAAACAGATCCGCAAACCAGTACTGGAACAGGACGATCCAGAGAAAATGAAGGCTGAAATACGGAAACGACCTTTGGGACATGTAATCCGTAAATTCCCCTCTGAAATCGAGGCTCAGCTTTCCGATCCCGATCAGCGCCAGCATCATGAACCATTCTTCCAGAGCCTTGGCGATGGTATTGACGATCCCGAAATCCTTTCCCGACCACAGGAACATATACACATCCGCGATCCCGGCGATCAGAGCTATGGCCAGCGTGACATAGCGGTACTTCTCCGCCTTTTCCATCACCTTCTCATCCGATATGAGGTAATAACCCAGAAGAAAGATAAAGAGATATTCCGCAAAGCTTTTTCCGCCTACCGAGAGCAGGTCATAGAGAAAAGGAAGCACGATCACCGGCAGGCAGATCAGCGGGAAAGGGATATCGTGATCCCCCGACTCTTTCTTTGCGATACGCCGGACCAGGACAATGATCCCCAGGGAAACCAGCGAGATCACAAAGAGAAAATACAGAAACCAGAACTGTCCGACGGAAAAGCCGCCGTCAAAACCGGACAGATCCGTCCATTTTGTAAAGAATATGACGTAGTGCTCCGCAAAGCTTCCGGAATACCCGCAGTTGGTCTTATCTCCGATATAAGCCAGAATCGGGCAGAAAACAAGCGTCCCGAAAAGGAAAGGGATCAGCAGGCGCTTCACTCTTTCCGCAAAATATTGAAAGCAGGATCGTTTTGCGAGCGCATAACGTGTACTGATCCCTGCGAGAAGAAACAGCAGGGGCATGAAAAAGGGACTGAAGAACACGATAAAGCTGCTCAGCACCCTGTTCCCGCCGAAAAAGATGTAATTCCCCTCCCCCCAGGTATTAAAGGCCTGCGCCGCATGGTACGGGATCAGCCAGATCACGTCCATCCATCTCAGATTATCGATAAAATTCTTTCTCATATCCGCTTCTCCCAACGAAAGCACAGCAAAACACGTGGACGCTTCTCTTGAAGACACGGGGACGGTCCTCCTGTCCTCACTTTTGAAGACAGGAGGACCGTCCCCGTGTCTTCACTGTCCTCAAGAATGAAGACAGAAGGACCGTCCCCGTGTCTTCACGTGCAATATCCCTGAAACAGAGAAAACCCTTGAAGTTCAAGGGTTTTCCGCATTTTCGGGTGGGTAAAGGGACTCGAACCCTTGATCTCCAGAACCACAATCTGGCGCGTTAACCAACTACGCTATACCCACCATATATAATTATTCAATAAACAGGAACTTTCGTGTGCCCAAAGGGATTCGAACCCCCGACCCACGGCTTAGAAGGCCGTTGCTCTATCCAGCTGAGCTATGGACACCCGCCGGCAGGCTCGTTATCCTGCACAACGGGTGTATTATCTCAAAAAATACGGTCGCTGTCAAGTGTTTCAGCGAAGAGTATAATTTCCGGCAGCATCGCGTACCATACGGCCCAGCCATTTCTTTGATTTTTCATCCCCATGACTGGCTGCCTTGGTGAAGTGCGCTGCCGCGCTGTTCAGATCCGGTCCCTTATCAAAGGACTGCAGGTCATAATAACCAAGGATGAACTCTGCCTTCTTCTCGCCCTCGGCCAGCGCCTTTTCGGCATAGGATCTGGCTTCCTTGAAGGCTTCCTCGTCCGGGTGCATCCCGTATTCCTTTTCGGGATCCACCAGACACCATGCGATACGGTACATCGCGAAACGGTCGTTTGCGACACGCTCCAGAAGCTTCTTGTACCAGTTGACCGCTTCCTTTCCGTTCTTTGCCGTACCGCTTCCGAAGTCGTAGGCTACCGCCAGGTTGCGGATCGCCTTTTCCTGACCGGCCTGTCCCGCCTTCAGGTTCCACTTCAAAGCTTCCTTCGGATCCTTCTTTACGCCGTCGCCATAGAGGTAGCACTGTCCTACCATCGCCATAGCCGCCGGGCTGCCGAGCTCGGCACATTCTTTGTAATAACGGAATGCTTCGGGCATGCTCTTTTCCACCGTGAGGCCTTCTTCGTAGATACGGCCAAGGCAGTAGAGTGCATGTGACTTCTCGTACTCGTCCTCCTGGATCTCTTCATCCTCCAGGGCTTCGGTCAGCATCTTCTTCAATGCTTCCGGCTCTTCCGGCAGTTCCTTACGGTTACGCAGGATCAGGTCGGTATAGTAGATCCTGCCGCGGCTGCGGCCGCTTGCCGCCGACACACGCAGAAGCGGTGCCGAAAGCTTGTAGGAATGCTCCTGATAATAGGTAACCCCGAGGATCTCGCAGATGATCCAGTACTGCTCTGCGGTGTCGCACTGCTCGGGATGGATCTCGGCCTTACGGAAATACTCATGATACTTGTCCAGCGCGGTCTCCAGGATCGTTCTGGCTTCCTCACTGTCCTCTTCGCACTTATCGAGCGCTTTCTTTCCGAGCTCGGCGCTCTCTTTCTTCAGCGTCTGTATTTCCTTCGCCTTCTCCTCGGCTGCCTTGCGGGCCGCTTCCTCGGCCTCACGGCGTTTTCTCTCTTCTTCTTCCTTACGCCGGGCCTCTTCCTCCGCACGCTTCCGTTCTTCTTCCTTACGGCGTGCTTCTTCCTCGGCGCGCTTTCTTTCTTCTTCCTTACGGCGTGCTTCTTCGGCGGCCTTTCTGGCTGCCTCTTCCTCGGCACGTTTCTTTTCTTCCGCTGCCTTGCGGGCCGCTTCTTCCTCGGCACGCTTCTTTTCTTCCGCTGCCTTGCGGGCCGCTTCTTCCTCCGCGCGCTTCTTCTCTTCCTCGGCCTTCTTTGCAGCCTCTTCTGCCGCGCGTCTGCGTTCTTCCTCCGCCTTCTTTGCAGCTTCCTCGGCAGCTTTCTTTGCTTCCTCCGCCTTCTTTGCTGCTTCTTCGGCGGCACGCTTCCGTTCTTCTTCCGCCTTCTTCGCAGCTTCCTCGGCGGCTTTCTTTGCTTCCTCGGCTCTCTTTGCGGCTTCTTCGGCGGCGCGTTTGCGTTCTTCTTCCGCCTTCTTCGCAGCCTCTTCCGCTGCACGTTTCCGCTCTTCTTCCGCCTTCTTCGCAGCTTCTTCGGCAGCCCTCTTTTCTTCCTCCGCCTTCTTTGCTGCTTCTTCCGCTGCCTTCTTTGCCTCTTCTTCTGCGCGCTTCTTTTCTTCTTCCGCTCTGCGCGCGGCAGCTTCGGCCGCCTGCTTCCGGTCTTCCTCGGCTTTACGTGCGGCAGCTTCGGCTTCCTCACGGGTAAGGCCTACCGGCACCGGTATGGGTGCGGGCTGGACCGGCGCCGCCGGAACGGGCGCAGGCTGAACCACCTGCCCTGCCTGGGGCATCGTCCCCGGCATAGCCTGCGGCATGGTCCCCGGCATAGCCTGAGGCATCGTCCCCGGCATAGCCGCCGGAGCGCCGTTCATCACAGGCTGGCCCTGCGTCGGTGCGGCAAGCATAGGGTTATTCGGCATCGACTGCACGCTCACGGGCGCCTGATTCTGCGTATTCATTTTCTGTTCCGAAACAAAAGTAGGTGCAGTAGGCACTCCCGGATCCGATTTTACCGGACCGCCCAGACCGGCCGAGAAATCTTCGGCACTTTTCAGGAAATCAAGTTCGGGTGCCTTCGGTGCAGGCTCTTCCTTCTTTTCATCCAGAAAAGAAAGCGAGATCGTCCCGTCACAGGGCTTTCCGCAGGACCAGCAGAACTTGGCTTTGAAATCCAGTGCGGAACCGCAATACATGCAGCTTCTGCCCTTCGATGTAGCGCCGAAAAAGTTGGATTTCATCTCCTTGTACTCGGATGATCCGCACTTCCCGCAGAAGCGGTCATTCTTTCCCAGCTTGTTTCCGCATTGTGCACACACTCTCATGTTTTTTAAACGTTTCCGGAAAACTCCGTTTCCGTACTCCTCCTTTCCCCCATTCCAACAGTTCCCATTATAGTATAAAATTACAGATTTTTCAAGAAATCTGACGGAATTTATGCGTCACATCCAGTCTTTTTTGTGAAAAATCACGGTCTTTGTATCGTTACGTACAGCAGTTTCCTCCCCCAGCGCACGGCGTCTTCATGGCTCTCAAAATACATGTCGATCCTGTTTCCCCGGATACCGCCGCCGCAGTCTTCCGCAATAAAGGTTCCAACGCCCTCGATCGTCACCCTGCTGCCGTAGGGGATCACCGAAGGATCCACCGCGATGGTCCGTCCCTGCTCCGGTACCGTACCGGTTGCGGTATGCGCTATGCCGCCCCGCACCTCGGGACTGTAATTGCCGCAGCATTTTTTACAGGAACAGTATGCGGTTATGGAGAAAAGGATCGGCGCCCCGCTCTGTCTGGCGTAATCCGTGGCCGAAAGCAGCCGTTCCTCCAGCACATAGCCGCTGAGTCCGTCATACTGCACCATGGTATAATCACCGCTTTTCCCGAGGATCAGCACCTCGGCTCCGGCAGGAAGACTGATGATCGTTTTGCTCTCCTCCTCCGGCAGTGTGCGCATGTTGGTCCTGGATCCGATCTTGTAGCTGACCCGCGAGCCACGTCGTCTTGCCTCGTCTTCCTCCGCAAAGACTGCCTCCGCGCTTCGTTCCTTTTTCTGCTCGGGCATCACGATCGCAGCACCGCCTTCCTCTTCCGCGATCTGCGGCACCACAACCTGCGGTGCTTCCGCCCTTGCACGTTTACGGTTCCCGATGCCCGCAGGCAGGCTGTCCGCCTTCAGGCAGTCCCCGTAAACATATCCTTCCATATCATTGTAAAGCACATGATAATATCCGTTCTCGCCCACGTCCAGGAAACTGAGTTTTTCCCCGGCCGGGATCTGGCAGAGGCAGGCGCTGTCGGTCGTGGACGCTTTGCGGAAATTGGCCGTCGATGCAACGATAACGATCGCTTTGCTGTTCTTTGACGGAAGCGAGAAATTCATGGCGAGCACGGCGGCATAGCGTCTGCGCTCTTCATGCCCCTGCAGTGAAGCCCCCGATTCCTCCTCCGGCTCTTCCGCTGCCTCCTCTTCCTCATCCTCTGCGACGGCGTCCTCTTCTTCCCCGTCCGCTTCGACCGCTCTGAGTACGTCCGTCAGAACATAACCCTTCACGTCCTCAAACTGCACAAGCGTGTATCCTCCGGATTCGCCGCCGATCATCGTTACCAGCGCCCCTTCGGGCAGCGTCATCAGCCAGACCCCTTCCACGGAAGGCGTCTTACGCAGATTGGCCCGCTCGGTCACTTCATAGATTTTATCTTCGCCTTCCGCCCTGCTTTCCAGCCCGATCGAAGAGCATAAAAGCAAAAAAAACAGAGACCAAAGGCATACATATACCTTTTTCGACATCTTCTGTAAACCATTCCGGGGATATGGATTTCCCCATACCGATGATAAAATGGAAAAAGAACCCTGTCAAGCCGCTAGATTTAGCGCAAAAAAAATGAAAAACGAGCCACATGTAGTGGCTCGCAAGAGGACTTTTTATTCGAAACAACCGGCCAGTTCGCTGATGGCAAGCTGCTCATCCGCGCCTTCAGCCACAAGATCAAAACTGCAGCCCCGGCTGAGACGCAGGATCGTCATCCCCATGATACTCTTCATATTGATGTTCCTGCTCCCCTCTTCGATATGGAGGGCACAGTTGTAATGGCAGGCCGACTGGACGAGGTACGGGATGATGTCCCCGCCGAATTCCTTTTTCACTTCGATTGTTCTTCTGATCATGTCGCTCACTCCTTTTTTTCTGAAACCCCCACAGACCCCAAAAAAGAATGAGAACACATTTTGCAAAAAAAAATGCTGAACGTCTCAGCACTTTTTTCGAGCGATAGACGGGACTCGAACCCGCGAGCTCAACCTTGGCAAGGTCGTGTGCTACCAACTGCACCACTATCGCATCTTGTCTGTTCAACAGACAAGTTGTATATTACTCTTTTCAGAGTAATTTGTCAAGCACTTTTTTTATTTATTTAATTCCATACTGAATATGCGGATCAGAGACTCATCAATACGCTCTTCGCTGATGGTCCCCGCCTGCACCTCGGCGATCAGGGTATCCCTCGCCTGCACAAAGTCATCCCGGTCACGCACATAAAGCACATCCGCTCCGGCCAGGACCGCTCTCAGTGCCCAGTCGCCCGGTGTCTGCCGTGCGGTGCAGGCAGCCTGCTCCAGAGGTGCCGTAACGATCACGCCTTCAAACTGCAGTTCATCCCGCAGAAGCCCGCTGACCACTTTTTCGGATATGCTCGCAGATACGCCGCTGTCGATCGATTCCGCTACCAGATTGCTCACCATGATCATATCCGCCTTGCTTTCCGTAAAAGGCTTCAGTTCAAAATCGCGCATCTCCTCCAGCGAGCGTTCCGTCTTCAGCGCGCCTTTTTCCGGATCGGTATTGGAAAAGCCTTCTCCCGGGAAACCCGTCAGGCAGGCGTGGACGCCGCTGAGATGCAGTCCCTCCACCGCCTCGGCCAGCATGGATGCCGCCATATCCGCATCATCGGAGAAGCAGCGTTTTCCGAGATAGCACTGATCCGATGCCTTCACCGAAGCCACCGGTGCCAGATCGCCGTCGATCCCGTATTCGGTCAGCAGCGCGCCGATATCGGAATAAGCCTGACGCGCGTTTTCGTTATTTCCGCTCTCGCCGATCTCCTGCGCGCTCTTCTGCGGATCCACACCCTGTACTTTGGACGAGATCGTATTGTATGCGCCTTCTTCATATACAAAAGCAAAGAGATCGCGCTCGTATTTTTCAAAGTACCATTTCTTGGTCTGGGAGATCATGTTCTTGAACTTCTCCCCGTCCACAACATTCTTCTCCGTATAAGCCACGCCGAAGACATGATATTCGCCGATGCCTTCTTCGGTCTTTCCGCCGGCTACGGTTGCCCAGTCATTCTTCACGCCTGCCAGGGCTTCGGGACTGATGAGAAAAAGGTTTTCGACCTTGCTTTCCAGATCCATGCCGTCCAGCAGGGCCTGTACTTCCGGATCCACTGCCGGCTCTTCCGGTTCCGCTTCCGTCGGCGTGGGATCCAGGAGCTCCTCCATGGATTCCGGCGTGGAAATAGTTGCCTGTTCCTCCTCCGGGGTGGGCGTTGCCGAAGGCGTCGCCTCCGCGACAGCCGTATCGTCCGCCGCCCGGCTTTTGCTTCCTTCCTTCAGCAGCTTTATCCCGAATATCACCAGCAGCGCGATCGCCGCCAGGATCACCAGCAGGACCAGATAGGCCAGCACCTGGTTACGCACCCTGCGCCTGTGCCGGTATTCTCTCCGGTCCGGACTCTTCTTCGCCATAATACACCTCCGATTACCACTTATGTAAACTAGAGCCTATCATAGCATGAATACGTATAAAAAGCAAGTTTCTGATCCGTAAAAAGCACAAAATATCGCCGCCGCAGAGCGAAAAACGACACTATATAGTGTATCAGCGGGAAGAGCTTTCCCGGCAGCCCTTTCCCGGCCGGACAGCTGCAGCCGAAACCGCATTCCGAAAAAATCCCTGCTTTCCCGGGCAGAGTTTCCGCAGACATACGCGCGAAGCCGTAACTGTATTCCGGAAATCCATGCTCCCCCGGCAGTTCCTCACCGGAAAAGCAAAAAAATGAAGGCCCCTGCAGCTTTTTGCTCTCTGCAAGGGGCCTTCACTGTGCCTCACTATCCAATGGACTATACCTCCTGTCTTCATGCTGTCCATCGACGCAACCTTCGTCCGTTTCCCAGTTTAACCTGCGGACTCTCCATATTCACTTGACCTTCTCCCCAGCTTCTTCTGCCTATCATCCTCCATCTTTGCACATCTGCTGCAGCGGTTGCCGTATGTTCTTCGCTGCTATCCTCGATGAAACTTAAATAAGCTTTTCTGCTGAGTTCCTGTACCCTGTCTGTTTCCCGCGGATGATATGATCAATTGTTTTTGGAAAGCTCATCCTGCTTCTTTACAGCTCTGAGAGTACATTACTTAATTTTCGGGTGGACCGTACCTCCATCTCTTTTTATGTGATCAACAAGTTTTGTTTTCTTGTTGTTATGTGTTTATCTTATCACATTTCCAAAAATTGTCAATACTTTTTTACACATTTTTTTATTTTTTTTAAACTTCTCTTCTCCATGCTCCCGAATGACATTCCCACGGCGTTTTTCCGCTTTCCGGGGATCACAGGGCTGTTTTCTTTTACTGGTTCAGTTGCCTTCCGCCCTGCAAAAGCTGCTTCGCCGACAGACGGTAAGCCTGCTGATCAAATACCGGCTTCACCGGAAGATGGCAAGCCTGCTGATCATAATACCGGCCCGCAGCCACGCAGCAGCGCCGCCGGGATCCGGATCGTTATCGTTTCCTGCGCAGAAAAAAACAGCGGCCTTAGCGGCCGCTGCTGTAATGCGAAGTATTCGGATATGCCTTATTTCCGGCTTATTCCTCGAGTCCGAAGATCTCGTGTGCCGCATTCATGGCCTTTTCCACTTCCTTTTCGTCGATCAGGACCGTAACGCGGATTTCGGAAGTCGAGATCATCTTGATGTTGATATTGCAGTTGTAAAGCGCTTCGAACATCTTTGCCGCAACGCCGGGATTGCTCATCATGCCGGCACCGACCACGGATACCTTGGCCACGCCCTTCTCACATGCCAGATCCTGGTATTTCAGGCGGCTCTTGTTCTCTTCGATCACACGGATCGCATCATCCGCATAGTCGCCGGTCACGGTAAATGCGATATCCTGGCTGTTATCGCGGCCCACGCTCTGAAGGATCATGTCCACATTGATATTAGCCTGTGCCAGCGCGTCAAAGAGACGGAATGCGCTGCCGGGCTTATCGCTCAGGCCCATAACAGAGATCTTTGCACAGTTCTTATCCGAAGCTACACCGCTTACCAACATTCTTTCCACTTTTACTTCCTCCTTCACTACGGTTCCTTCTTCATTTGTCAGGCTGGAGCGCACCACAAGCTGCACTCCGTATTTCTTGGCCAGTTCCACGGAGCGGTTATGCAGAACGCCCGCGCCGAGGGTTGCCAGATCCAGCATCTCATCATAGGTGATCTCGGGGAGCTTGCGCGCCTTTTTCACCACACGGGGATCCGCGGTATATACGCCGTCCACGTCGGTATAGATCTCGCAGGCGTCCGCCTTCAGCGCCGCAGCCAGTGCCACGGCCGTGGTATCCGAACCGCCTCTGCCGAGGGTCGTAAAATCACCGTATTTATTTATGCCCTGGAAGCCGGTCACCAGCACGATCTTTTTCTGATCCAGCTCATGACGGATACGTTCCGTATCGATACGCTTCAGACGCGCATTGGAATAATTGGACGTGGTATGCATCGCGACCTGGAACGCGTTCAGCGATACCGCGGGGATCCCCAGCGTCGCGAAAGCCATGGCCGTGAGCGCCACGCTGATCTGCTCGCCGGTGGTGAGCAGCATGTCCATCTCGCGGCGGGACGGGTCGGGATTAATGGTCCGGGCCAGTTCGATCAGTTCATCGGTCTTCTTTCCCATCGCGGAAAGCACGACCACCACATCGTTTCCTTTTTTGTATTCGTCCGCGCAGCGCCGCGCCACATTCAGGATCCTCTCCCTGTTGGCAACGGATGTGCCGCCGAATTTTTTTACGATCAGCATATTCTTCTCCTCTTGATCCTTTTATTGATTGCTGTATTAATGTTACTGTCCAAACCCGGGCCGCGCGCCTCCTGTGTGGCTGCGGGCCGATACTTTGACCAGCCTTTACATACGTATCCAATGGATCACACCGTCGGTCTGTGCGATCTTCTTCTTAAACTCGCGCTCCGTCATGCACGCGCTCACCAGCGCTTCCTCATCGGAAAACGCAGACGCATCCAGCACGCCGGCCGGAATCTTCCCCGCCAGCAGCTCCTCTGTCACGAGCAGCTCGCGTTCGGCGGAAAGTATCTCCTTTGCCTTCGCTGCGGCATCGCGCTTTACACGCACGAGATATTTCTGTTTCAGTTCATCGCAGTCGGCCAGCGCAAGCTTTTCCTCCGACCAGCCGCATTCAACGGTCCTGCCCGCGTTCTGCGCGCATTCGACGGCGTCCCCGACCACAGCCGATGCCGTGGCAAGCTTTCCGGCGCCGCGGCCGTAATACATGGAATCATCCAGCATATTGGAATGGATCAGCACCGCGTTGAACACATCCTTCACACTGTAAAGAGGATTGTCCTGCGTCACGACGCGGGGACTGACGATGGCACGGCAGCCGTCCTCCGAAAACTCACTCTTCGCGATCAGCTTCACGGTTCCGTCAAGGGCCCATGCATAAGCCAGATCCTTTAAGGTAATGCTGCTGATCCCCTCCATCGGGATATCGTTGTAATCCAGCTTTTTCCCGCATACGAGCGACGCAAGGATCGCGATCTTGCGGCAGGGATCATGCCCCTCAATGTCCGCCGTGGGATCCTTCTCCGCATAGCCCATATCCTGCGCTTCTTTGAGCGCCGTTTCAAAATCCAGCCCGCCGGTCTCCATACGGTGCAGGATATAATTGGTCGTGCCGTTCAGTATGCCGCAGATGCAGTCGATGCGTTCCGCGGTAAGGGCCTGCGTAATGGTACGGATCAGCGGGATCCCGCCGCCCACGCTGGCTTCAAAAAGATAGCTGCAGCCGTGCTCTTTTGCCATACGGGACAGCTCCGCACCGTGCAGTTCCACCAGTTCCTTATTGGAAGTGCAGACGCTGATGCCCGCGGAGAGCGCGCGCTTCGTATAATCATAAGCAAAGGTCGCACCGCCCATGGTCTCGCAGATCACTTTGATCTCCGGATCCGCATAGATCGGCGCCGCATCATGAACGATGCGGTCTTCATAAGGATCCCCGGGGAACTCCCGCAGATCCAGGATATACTTCACATGCAGGCCGCCGCAGCGCTGCGCGATCTGCGCCGCATTCTGCCCGATCACTTCCGCGACACCGCTTCCGACGGTACCGTATCCGAATATCGCTATCTCCGTCATGCGATCTTTCCTTCTTTCTTAAGTGTAAATGAATAATAACGCAAAGTATGATAACACATCATAAACGCGCAGGCAAGATTTTTTTCTATATAATGGAGATTCCGTAAGATTCAGAGCAGACGCTATTCACAGCCGAATCGCGCACTTGCTGCGCGATTACGGTCCAAAACTTATGGCACAGGATGGGTTTTGCCCATCGCCGCAGGCGATCTTAAATGGCAAAACCCGTTACTATTCACGGCCTGATGGCCGTGAATAGTAACTCAGAGCAGACGCTTCATGACATCGATGTGTTTCTGTACTTCCATCAGATAACGGGAAGGAGAAAATACCGGCGAACGGTATCCGTCGGCCAGAAGTGCCTCGATCGTATAGTCCAGCATATCGATGAGCAGCAGATAATCCTCATGATTTCTCAGCAGCGTATAATCCGCCTGCATCATGATCTCGGAAAGCTGCTCGGCATATTTCTGCCTCGGTTCGCGGATCAGCTTCTCGACGTCGGGATCCTCCTCACGGACAATGCTGTTGAGAAAAAGCGGCAGATAGGGGTACTTTTTCATCATGCTCATCTTGCACTCTTCCACCGCATAGCGCAGCGTGAAATAGTCCGCGCCCTCGGGAACCGTCATCATCGAGATCTCCAGCATGGCATATTTCAGGCCATAGCTGGCCACAAAGGAATAAAGACCGGGCTTGTTCTCAAAATAATGAAACCAGAGTCCCTTGCTCACGCCGCAGACCCTGACCATCTCGTCCGTACTGGAATGCCGGTAGCCATACTGGGAAAAAACCTGCATGGCGCCGTTGATCATCCTGTCCTGTTTTTCCTTTTTCAGCGAATAGAATTTCTCGTTCATGGCCCTCTGATTGACCGCTCCGGTCTATAGCAATCATAGCATATTTTCTTTTTTTTTCAAGCGTTATCTCTTTTCTTTTTTCCGATAATAGCTTATAATACAGCATGAGTACATTACCAAATCATTACCGTTTGAAAGGAGAGTACGATCATGGCAAAGAAACTTGGTGGCTTTATCTTATTCGGGCTGGCTGCCGGTGCGGCTGCTGCAGGTGTCTACCACTATCTCAGCACCCGCGAGAAGGAACTGGCCGATATCGATGATTTTGACGACCTGGAAAACAGCGGTGAGGAAAAAAGCAAACGCTCCTATGTAAATCTGGACAGCGTTAAGACCTTTGCCGGCGAGACCTTTGACAAGGCAAAAGGCTTTGCAAAGGAAGCTTATGATAAGGTAAGCAAAAAGGTCCAGGAAGTCGTTTCCGACAAGAAGGACGATGCGGCAGAAGCTGTGGAAGAGGCTGCAGAGGCTGCAGAAGACGTGGCAGAAGCTGCGGAGGACGCCGCGGAAGAAGCCGCTTCCGAAAGCGAGGATTTCTTCGACGACAAGGAATGAGTTTAAGCCAAAAGCAAAAGCATTAAAAGTGGAGGCGTTAAGCCTCCCTTTTTTGATCCGCAGCCGTTACCGTCCCACAGCTTCAGTTTCCGCTTTTCTTCCGCTCCGCCACGGCTTTTTCCAGATGCCGCAGCGTGGCTTTTGACAGTCCCTGCGGCTCCCGGAGGAGCTGTTCCTGCATCTCTTCCAGATCCCTTAGAATAATGGGATGGATCGACTCCCCCGTGGAAACGCCGCCGCCCACGGCGTGCTCGAGGAAGATCCTCCGCGTAAAGGCAAAACGTGCACCCTGCTGCAGAAGCCTTATGATATAGGGAAAATCGTCGAGGAGGCGGTAGCGCGTATCCGGCATCCCGTATTCCGCGAAAAGCCGCTTGCTGTACGCTGTACAGCAGGAGCTGATCAGATTATGGCGCCGTATCATGTAATTCATGAGCGCCTTCGGGAAATGCTTCAGAAAAAAGCCGGTGATCGCGAAAGGGCGTACCCGTCCGCGCGCGTCCCTCATGTCGCGGCGCCTTCCCGTAAGGATGGGTACCCCGCTCTTTTCAAAATCTCCAAGGATACCCGCTACGGTACGGGATGTGGGAAAACGGTCCCCCGGGCTGATAAAAACGATATATTCCCCGCGCGCCAGCTCGAACAGCCGGTTAAAATGCGCGACCGAGCCGAGATTCTTCTCATTGATATTGACGCGCACATCGGCAAAGCGGCCTTTCAGCCCCTCTGCCGCCCGGTAGAGCTGCGCGGTATCATAGGCGGTGGAACCGTCATCGGACAGGATCACTTCCACATCCGCACAGTCCTCCTGCGCCGCGATGGACGCAAGGCTTTCCTCCGCCTCGTCAAAATTGTTATACAAAACAAACAGGATGCTCGCCCTCAGCTTTTCCGTATTCACAGCACAAGCTCCCATTTTTCATAAATATCTGTACGCCCGCCGAAGCTTTCCTTCTGGGCGATGAGACCTTCGTTCAGGATGCGGCCGCCCTCCTCGGTGGAGATGCCGAAATCCAGCCACTGCACGCTTTCCGGCAATCCGGAGATGATGCTGTCGATGACCAGATCCAGTGCTCCGAGCTGCCTGGCCGTATCGTCCGCCGCCATATACTGGGTATGGACCAGAAGCGGATAGCAGAAGATCACACAGCCGGCGATGAGCTTCTCCTCATAAAAAGCGCCGTAAAGCCGTATCTCTTCGGAGAAACGGCTGTGGAGCAGCCAGAGTTCCCCGGAGCTGTGCACCGCATGGGTGTTATGCCGCTCTTCGAGCACGCCGTCTTCCAGCTCCATAAAGCGGCGGTAATCCTCCGGTGTCTCCAGCAGCCTTACGCTCACGCCTTCGCGTCTGGCACGGGAGATCTGCGCCTTGCGGCCCTTGGTACGCTTACAGGGGTCCGAAAGCTTTATGACCGTCGAAGCCGTGATCTCGCTCTGCCCCGCACCGCAGCGGAACAGCGCGTAACGGTCCTCCTCCGCCGGCTGGGAATGATAGATATGCGGGATGCATTTATAGACAAGGCGTTTAAAACCCCTGTCGCGCAGATAAGCGCAGAGCTGCTCCATGCATTCCAGCACCCTGTACTGGCGGATCTCCGTCCCCATGATCAGGCCGCCGAAGGTCAGTCCCTGATGACTGTACAGCACGCCCTCCGCCTCATTGGCGGGAAGCAGCGCCATCAGCTCCTCTTCTTCATAAAAAAGCAGGGAATGATCCCGGAAACGGTCACTGTGATAATCCATATAATCCCGGCAGAACATAAAAAGAGAGTTCTTCGCTTTCCTTACAAAAGCGTCCCACTCTCCTTTTCTTTCTTCACTGTACCGGACGATCCTCACGCCTGCTCTTCCTTCATTTTGCTTTTCAGCACTTCGAGCACATCCCGTGCCCTTTCCTTCAGTTTCTCACCGGCCGAATTCGATCCGAGAACGGATGCCAGCATACGCCCTCCGTCCTGCAGACGCTCCCCGGTCTCGGCGCTGAGTGCGCCGATCAGATAGTCGAGCGTCACCTCGTTCATCCCCGCATAGGGAGGCGGTTCCTGCCCGCGCGCCTTGATAAAGCCTTCCAGCGCATTCACCATATATTCTTTTTCCTGCGGCTTCAGCTGCTGCAGGAGCTTCTTTCCTTCCAGGCTCTCCGTATCCGCCTTCTCCATCCAGGCCCGGAGCAGCCACGCGGTCTTTAAGCAGATGAAGCCTTTCTCGCTGTTTTTGCCCTGCCGGACCACCGCATTGAGCAGCGCCAGCTTATAGCGCTGAAATGCTTCCTCGTATGTGATCTCGTCCTTTACCGTGGCGGGCATCTGCTTGAAATTGGCGGAGATATTGTCCTTGATCAGTTGCTTGTGCGGTTTCGCCAGCGCGGCGTAATAGCGCGTGAGCACCGCATAACCACAGTACGGACAGAGGATCACGTCATATTTCGTGGAATCGATCCCGTCAAAGACCGGACGCAGGATACTGTCCTGCGAAATGAGCTTGGCCTTTCCGGGACGCATCGTGCGCTGCTTGAACTTTCTCGCGCAGATATGGCACTCAAATTCCTTCGTCAGAAGAAAATCGGCCTCGCGCACTTCGCGCACCTGCACGGTCTCTTCCGCTTTCTTTTCCTTCTGCTGCGGTTCCTCGGCATAAATATCCACACTTCCGAGACCGCCCAGCCCCATGCTCTCCAGTCCGTCAAAAAGTCCCATAGCCTCTCCTTACCCTGTGCCTCTTTCGGGATTGCGAAAGAGGATCCCGGCCGACGATGCGTTTTTTCATCTGTGCAAAACAGCGGAGCGTACACTCCGCTGTCCGATCTTTTATTCTTTGTTGCTGACGATCCGTATCCCTACCGGCTTGTTCTTGTTATCGTTGACCACACCGTCCGGGAAGATCTCGTCGTAGTGGACCAGATCATCCAGAAGAAGCGGGATATTGATATCCATCGTCTCATCCGGGAACTGGCAGGTGCCCACCTTGCGGTGGCCGCCGCCGCCGTACTTCAGCATCAGCGCACCGACATCCACATGGCAGCTGCGGTTCAGGATGCTGTAGCCCGTAGCGCAGGAACAGCCCTGGCCGCCCTTGCCGCTGACGATCCATACCGAAACATTCTGCTCCGGATACATGCTGTAGATCATAAAACGGTTCCCGGAATAGATCGGGTCAACACCGCGCAGATCCGAAATGATAACATTATTTTCCACTCTTGTGTGGGCTTTGACCATTTCCTTGAACTTGGCCGCCTGCTCACGATAGACTTCGATACGCTCCACCACATCCGGCAGTGCCAGGATCTCGGAGGTGTTCATGGTACGGCAGGCTTCCATCAGTACTTCCATCAGGCGGTAGTTGGGGATCGTAAAGTTGCGCCAGCGTCCCAGACCCGTACGGGGATCCATCAGAAGCCCCACAAGGATCCAGCCCTCGGGATTCTGGATCTCATCGATGGTCAGATTGCCGGAATCCACCTTGTCTACGGCCGCCATCATCTCGTCAAAATGGGCGAAGCGATCCTCGCCGCCGTAATATTCGTATATGATCCTCGCGCAGGAAGGGGTGATACGGCTTTCGCCCTTATATTTTCCTTCCAGCTCATTTCTCTCAAATTCACTGGAGTGATGATCAAACCAAAGACCGCATCCCTCCACGAAAGGAACGTTTGCAAGACAATCGTTTTCGCCGATCTCGATCAGCCCGTCCTGCAGATCCTTCGGATGGACAAATTTCCAGTGGTCGATGATACCCGCTTCCAGAAGCAGCGTACCGCAGGCCAATCCGTCAAAATCAGATCTCGTGATCAGTCTCATTGCCATAAATCTCAACCCTCACATTCCGCAAACATATGTGTGAATAAACCACGCCGCCTATATGATACAATATTTTCTTCAAGCTTGCAAGATTGTTTGTTTCTATAAGTTTTAAAAATTCATGAAGCCGGCCCGCCGGCGCTATCGCCTTCCAGCAGTGCGTACACCTCGTCCCGCCCCTGCTTCGTCTCCGAGGAAAAAGGGATCAGGACCGCATCCTTCTCCATTGCAAGGCTCTCCCGGATCAGCTTTTTCTGCTTATCGATCTGGCTCCTCTTGATCTTGTCCAGCTTCGTGGCGAGCACTACAGGCTCATAGCCCTGCGCACGGATCCACTCATACATCTGCCGGTCCGTCGCCGCCGGCTCATGCCGGATATCCACAAGGAGAAATACGTTAACAAGCTGCTTTGAGCTGTTCAGATATCTCTCCACCATGCGTCCCCAGGACGCGGATACCACCGCACCGGCCTTTGCATAGCCGTATCCCGGCAGGTCCACAAGGTAAAAGCGGTCGTTGACATTATAATAATTCACGGTAGCCGTCTTCCCCGGCTGTGAGGATGTCCGCGCCAGGCTTTTGCGCTGCATCAAGGCATTGATCAGCGAGGATTTTCCCACGTTGCTGCGCCCGGCAAAAGCATATTCCGGCATATCCGTTTCCGGGAATTCACTCCGTACGCCGCAGACGCAGGACAGCTCCGCCCTGGTGATCTTCATCGCGTACCGCTCCTCTGGTAAAAGGCCTGTCCGAGCACTTCGTCCATGGTCTTCATATACAGGATCTCCACGCCGCCGGTGATCTCCTTATCGATCTCTTCCACATCCCTGCGGTTTTCTTCGGGAAGAAGCACCGTGCGTATCCCCAGCGTCTTTGCCGCCAGGATCTTTTCCTTCAGCCCGCCTACCGGCATCACGCGTCCGCGCAGCGAGATCTCGCCGGTCATGGCCAGATCCCTGCGGAGCTTCTTCCCGGTAATGGCCGAGAGTACCGCTGTCGCCATCGTGATCCCCGCGGAAGGTCCGTCCTTGGGTACCGCTCCTTCGGGAATATGGATATGGATATCATGCTCCTGGAAATAAGTGGCGGCAATGCCGTAACGTGCAGCGATGGAACGCACATAAGAGAGGCCCGCCATCGCGGATTCCTTCATCACGTCGCCCAGCTGTCCGGTCAGGGCCAGCTCGCCTTTCCCGGGCATAATGTTCACTTCGATCTGAAGCGTATCGCCGCCGACACTGGTCCAGGCCAGCCCGCGTGCGATGCCCACTTCGTTCTTTCCTTTCAGTCTTTCCTTCGGGAAGCGTATCTTTCCGAGGAATTCTTCGAGGTTTGCCTCGCTCACGCGGATCGCTCCGCTCTCCTTACGGCTTCCCCTCTTTCCCCTGCGCTCCAGGATCTTTACGGCTGCCTTGCGGCAGAGCTTGTCCAGCTCGCGCTCCAGCTCGCGTACGCCGGCTTCGCGGCAGTAGCACTCGATGATCAGGCGGATCGCTCCGTCCGATACATGCAGCTGTGAATTCTCTATCCCGTTACGCTCAAACACCTTTTTGATCAGGTGTTCCTTTGCGATATGAAACTTTTCGTTCGCCGTATAACCGGCGATCTCGATGATCTCCATACGGTCCAGCAAGGGCCGCGGAATCGTGCTCTCATCATTGGCCGTCGCGATAAAGAGTACCTGCGACAGGTCCATGGGCAGCTCCACATAATGATCGCGGAAATTCCGGTTCTGCTCCGAATCCAGTACCTCCAGCATGGCAGAGGCCGTGTCGCCGTGATAATCGGCGCTCATCTTGTCGATCTCGTCCAGAAGCATCAGCGGATCCTTTACACCCGCCTGCTTCAGGCCCGCGCTGATCCGGCCCGGCATCGCACCCACATAGGTCTTGCGGTGCCCGCGGATCTCGGCTTCGTCACGCACGCCGCCGAGGCAGATCCTCACATAAGGACGCTCCGTAGCCTCCGCGATGGATCTCGCGATGGAGGTCTTGCCCGTTCCGGGAGGTCCCACCAGACAGAGGATGGGGCTGTCGCCCTTTTTCGTAAGACTGCGTACCGCAAGATACTCGAGCACGCGCTCCTTCACATCCTTTAAGCCGTAATGGTCGCGCTCCAGCACTTCCCGGGCTTTTTTGATGTCCACAGTACCGTTATAGCCTTCCGACGTCTTGTCCCAGGGCAGATCCAGCAGGGTCTCGATATAGGATCGCAGCACGGCGCTCTCCGGATTGCTGAAGCCGTTCTGCTCCAGGTGGCGGATCTCCTTCGCCAACTTGTCCTTCACTTCCTGGGGTGCCTGAAGCTCCTCCGCTGCCTTGCGGTACTGCTCGGCTTCGGAAAGCTCGTCTCCGTCCTCTTCCAGTTCGCTCTGGATATAAGCCATCTGCTCACGCAGGATATATTCCTTCTGATGCTGGTCCACCTGGCGGCTGATCTTTTCCGAAAGCTCTTTCCGCTCCTGAATGATCGCCACTTCCCGATCCAGGCTCTTCACCAGCTCCTCACAGCGCAGGGCGCAGTCTTCGATCTCAAAGATGCGCTGCTTCTCGTCATCGTCCATCGGCAGATTGGCGCAGATCCGGTCCGCAAGCTCCCCGAGCTTTTTCACACGGCGGAGGATCAGCGCAAGCCGCTGGTCGCCGGAGCCGGATTCACGGACGAAACGTTCGTAAGCCGCCAGCACTTCGCGGCGGATCGCTTCGCTCTTTGTCGCATCCTTCGGCTCACGCTCTTTTACTTCGCGCAGTTCCGCCGAAAAAAAGCCTGCGGAATCCTCTTCCAGATTCACAAGCTTCGCCCGCTGCAGTCCCTGTACCTGAATGCGCATCAGACCGCTGCCCAGCTTCAGTACCTGACGGATCAGCGCCACGCAGCCCACTGCTGCCGGCTTCTGTTCCTTCCCGTCTTCCGACAGGTCACGCACGATAAAAGCCTGCTGGTCGGATATCATCGCCGTCTCCACGGCTTTCATCGCCGCTTTCTGCGACAGGTCAAATTGCAGACTGACCCCCGGAAAGAGGGTCAGTTCATTTTCCAGGATCGCAGGCAGATTCCGGATATTATTATTTTTCTTTGATGTTTCTTCTCTATTCATTTCCTCACGCGTGTTTGCGCTCGATCTTCACCTTCCGGTCAGTTTTCTTGGATTTTTTATCCGATCTGGTCCCGTGTTCGATCTTCGGCGGCTCCGTTCCCTCTACCGAAGCACGCGTGATCACGCACTTGGTAATGGTCTCGTCCGAAGGGATCGTGTACATCACGTCCATCATGGTATCCTCCAGGATAGAACGCAGGCCTCTGGCACCGATCTTGCGGTCAAGAGCCTTCTGCGCGATCAGATCCAGCGCATCATCTTCAAATTCCAGTTCCACACCGTCCATTTCAAACAGACGGATATACTGCTTTGTCAGAGCATTCTTCGGCTCCTTCAGGATACGTATCATCGCATCCCTGTCCAGCCCGTCCAGCACCGCGCCCACCGGCACGCGCCCGACAAATTCGGGGATCAGGCCGAATTTGATAAAATCCTGCGGCGTCACCGAATGCAGCAGCTTGGAGATATCCTCCTCGCGCTTGCTCGTAAGCTCCGCCTTGAAGCCTATGGTCTTTTTGTTCAAACGGTCACCGATGATCTTTTCCAGGCCGTCGAAAGCGCCTCCGCAGATAAAGAGGATGTTGGTCGTATCGATCTGCAGAAGCTCCTGCTGCGGATGCTTGCGTCCACCCTGGGGCGGTACCGACGCCAATGTACCCTCGATGATCTTTAACAGAGCCTGCTGCACGCCTTCACCGGACACATCACGGGTGATGGACACGTTCTCGCTCTTTTTGGTGATCTTGTCGATCTCATCGATGTATACGATGCCGTACTGCGCTTTCTCGATATCGTTATCCGCCGCCTGGATCAGCTTGAGCAGGATGTTCTCCACGTCCTCACCGACATAACCGGCCTCGGTCAGCGTCGTCGCATCGGCGATGGCAAAAGGCACGCCCAGCGTTCTCGCCAGGGACTGCGCCAGATAGGTCTTACCCGAACCCGTAGGTCCCACCATAATGATATTGGACTTCTGCAGCTCCACATCGTCCTTTTTCTTCGGGGCCGTGATCCTTTTGTAATGGTTGTAGACCGCGACCGAAAGGATCTTCTTGGCCTCTTCCTGGCCGATGACGTAGCTGTCCAGGAACTCGCGGATCTGCTGCGGCTTGAGGAGGTTGATCTCCATATCCGCCACGCCGCCGTCCTCGTTGTAATCCGGGAATTCGTCCTCTTCCGAGATGATATCCGAGCAGATCTCCACGCACTCGTCGCAGATATAGATCCCCTCGGGGCCGGCGATCATCCGCCTTGCCATATCCTGCGGCTTCCCGCAGAAGGAA
>JAEELW010000119.1 GCA_016282915.1 Lachnospiraceae bacterium
CTCTTCCGAAAACAGACGACCGGATCCGCGCGATCTACGACTGGGTAAAAGCCGAATACGATTCCGGCAGGATCACGGTGATCAGCGACGCCGAGCTGGAGGAGCAGTACACTCTGTATACCGCCTGAGCCGGTCAGAGTGCGGACAGTGAGGACAGGGGGACGGTCCTTCTGTCCTCATCCCGATCCGGATCATTCCTCTTCGGAATGGATAGCGACCTGCTTGAGCAGATTGTAAAGCCCGCTCTGTATCGCATTATTGTCATGATCCGCTCCGCTGATCTCATACCAGATATGCTCCGTTCCGTTTGCCTCAAACAGCTCGTGGTAAGATTTCGGATAAGTTCCCACCACGGAATCCCTCGTCCCGCAGCAGAGAATGAAGGCCTCGGGCTCTGTCGCCCCTTCCGCAAAACACATTTCACTCTCTTCCATCTGTCCCGGATGCGACATGAACTTATCCTTCGTAGGTACCAGTCCCGGAGCAGACGATATCGCGCATACATAGCCGAAAAGCTCCGGTCTCTTCAGACAGATAAAGATCGTTTCACGTCCTCCCATCGAAAAGCCGGCAAGATAAGTATTCTCCCTTCCCGTGAGAACGGAATAGCTGCTCTCGATACAGGGCATCAGGTCGTTGACCAGATCATTGATAAAATTGTCATAGGGGATGCAGGCCTCCGCATCAAAGCCCGGCTTCTGATCGGGGTCCGTAGCAGCGTACATATTCGGGCACACGACGATCGTTTCCCGGATCAGCCCGTCCGCAGCCATGTTCCCCACGATCTCCCGGATGCGGTTGTTCGGATCTCCCGAAAAGGAATACTCATCTCCGAAGATCCCGTGCAGCAGATACAAAACCGGATATTTTTTGTCCTCACTGTAACCGGCGGGAAGAAGGATGCTGTATCCCCTTTCCATCCCGCAGGTTTCCGAATAATAAACTCCGTGGGTGAATTCCCCGTATTCCACACCAGACCTTTTGGCGGAAAAAACAGCGGGGCAGCGCTCCTCGATCTCTCCCGTAAGGATATATGCCTCTTCTTTATCCGCTTCCTCCTGAGGCGTCGGCGTTTCAGCGGTCGCTTCCTCCGTTGCGATACCGCTCGCATACATGCTCAGATCTTCTTCCGTCGGTGTGCTGTTTTCCGAAACTGCTTCTTTTTCGTTCATGATCTCTCCCTTCTCCTTTTCCGTTCCGCATGCGCATAAACTCAGTGTCATCAGCAAAACGCTTATTCCTGCCAGATGTCTTCTCTTCAAGTCATTACCTCCCGTTTTCTTTATCCTGATTCTCCGATGAGGACAGAAGGACCGTCCCCTTGTCCTCATGTTGAGGACAGAAGGACCGTCCCCCTGTCCTCATTTCCCCAGTTCTGCCCGGTACACCCTGTAGGCGTAGACCACGCATAATATCACAGCTGCCAGCACATAGCCAAGCGCTATCATCGTTGCGGCAAAGGAGCTCTTCATCGCCGCTCCCGTGATGATCGTCAACACCCCCGCCACCATGATCGCGATGGCGCCGAAACGATTGCTCTTCCTCCAGGTATTATCGTTATACATACTCCAGCTCAGGCGCAGGCCCACCGTACCGTTGATCCTCGTCTTAGTCAGGAAATTCCCCGCTATGATGAACATAAGCCCCATCAGGATGACGGATACCCTGCCGATATCGACGGTCTGTTTCTCCGCACCGCTGACCGCCCCAGTATAAGCGCCGTACAGGACGAAACCCTGCATCACGGTAAACATCGCCGCCATCGACACTCCGACGATCCCAAGCACCTTTACGTTGGATCCCGCTTCCGCCCTTGTCTTTTCATCCGCCGCTGTGCGGGCTTTTTTCTCATAATGCCGGATAAACAGAGTCCAATGCAGGGAAGCCGCAAGGATGATGATCGGGAAGATGAAGCTCTCATACTTCGACCCCCAGCGGTCGGTCATCCCGGCACTGTTGTGATGCATGGGAATGCTTTCCGGGAAAAACTGTATCACGACCGCCGTTGCGGCAAGGCAGATAAAAGAAATCGTCCACATGAGTTTTTTCATTTCTTATCACCTCCGAATTGTCCGATCCACAGGATCAGTTCCTCAAAGACCGATGTATTGATCTCGTAATAGATGAAGTTCTTCTGCTTATATTCCATGATCAGGTCGGCAGCTTTCAGCATTTTCAGGTGATAGGATAATGCCGCCGGCGTCACGCCCAGACGTTCCGCGATCTCTCCCGCGTTCATCCGGCCGTTCTTCAGCATTATGAGTATGTCCCTGCGCTGCTTATCCGCCAGCACCTTGAAAATGTTCGAATCGCTCATCGTTTACGGTCTCTCGGAAATAGCTATTTAAAAATATTTTTAATTACAGTTTCAGTATAGATCCGGCAAAATATTTTTGTCAATAGCTATTTCAAAATATTTTTAAGCAGCTTCCGTCACCTCCCGAGAAATCGCCCTGCAGGCTTCTCCTGCAGCAAATACGGACATCACAGACAAAATATTCAAAAAGTTTCTTGACATATCAGATCTAATACTGTATATTCACATATATACAGTTGATGAACAGTTTATACACAGTTGAGGAGCAGGGACTTATGATCACTTTCACGGATATCTGCAAAAAACTCGGTAAATTCGAACTGAAGGATTTTTCCGCAGAGATCCCCGATGGCTGCATCTGCGGTCTCGTCGGAAGAAACGGCGCCGGAAAGACCACGCTGCTCCATCTGCTCCTGGGACTTCTTAAGCCCGATGCCGGACAGATCCTGATCGACGGCATGACTTACGAAGATAATGAAAAGGAAATTCGGAAGCTTTTCGGCTGCGTACTGGTGGATGAGCTGTTCATGCCGCATCTTTCACCGGAAGCTAACGGCGA
>JAEELW010000120.1 GCA_016282915.1 Lachnospiraceae bacterium
TCATCCATCCTACCGCGATCAGCGTGGAACCGAAAACGGCAAAGCTCGATCTGGATGAGGAGCTGCAGCTGCACTATATCATCGAGCCTGCGGACTGCGACAACAAGAACGTGATCTTTAAGGCGGATCCTTCCAATCCCGGCGTATCGGTAACCCAGAAAGGTCTGGTCAGAGCCATGACCGCGGGTACGGCAAAGATCTCCGTGGAGACCGAGGATAAGGGGATCAAGGCTTACTGCACGGTCACCGTGGAGGCAACACTTTCTGTAGCGATGCCGCAGCTGTCGCCTGTTAAGGATTTCTATCATACGAACGATCCGATCCGGCTTTCCAGCGTCACGCCGAATGCAAAGATCTATTACACCCTGGATGGGAGCGAGCCGGCCTATGAGCTGGGAACACTCTATACCGATCCCTTTACCCTGAACGACAGCTGCCTGATCAAGGCGATCGCCTGCAAAGAACTGCTTCAGGCGGACGGAACGACAGCGGTTGTATCCAGCAATGTTCTGACGGCGTCCGTTGCGGTCTTCCCGGAAGACTGGGGGGATGTGACGGAGGAGGACCGCGCGCAGTGGACAGGCTTTGATGAGCTGCCGGACGGTCTGTGGATCGCAAAAGCCACCCTTCCGGAGCCGGTCTATAACGGAAAGGCGCAGAAGCCGGACAGCTTCCATGTTTATTATCATAATGTCCGCCTGCAGAATAAGAAGGATTATACCGTCAGCTTCAAAAACAATGTGAATGCCGGAAATGCATCGGCTGTCTTTACCTTCAAGGGAAATCTGGATGGGAAAGGCCTGGTCCGTGAATTTACGATAAAGCCTGCGGATATCGCGGAAGCTTCCGTTGCATCTGCCAGCGGGATCTATAACGGCAGCGTGCTCGCTCCGAAGCTTTCGGTACGCTGGAACAAAAAGACCCTGAAGGAAGGCACGGACTATACGGTAACGGCCGACAGAGAGCTTAAGGAGGCCGGGGAGTATACGCTCACGGTAAACGGCAGGGGAAATTTCGCGGGCTCCGCGGAATGCGCGTTTTATATCATCAAAACAGGTGAAAAGCTGGATCTTTCAAAAGCAAAAGTCTCCAAGATCCCGGCACAGAAGTTCCTGGAAGAATCGTATACCTCAGTTGCACAGCTGAAGGATAAAAAGGGCAATCCTTTCAATCTGACGGTAAAGGTAGGCTCCGATGTCCTGAGTGCGGCAGATTACGAGACCACGATCCTGGGCGGCGATAAAGTGGGAACGGCAGTCTTAAGGATCACTCCGGCCGGAAGCCGCACCTCGGGCTATAAGGATGTAAACTTCAAGATCAGCGGGATTGATGTGAAAAAGGCGGTCTATGTAGCGAAGATCCCTGACCGGCTTTATACGGGCTTTGCCCAGGAACCGGTACCCGTGATCACTTCAAAGACGGGGATGGCGATCCCGGAGGGAGCCATCACGATCAGCTACAGCAAAAACGTGAATGCCGGAACCGCAAAGCTGATCCTGACAGGTGTGCCCGAAAAAGGCTACAGCGGCAGCATGAGAGTCAGCTTCAAGATCAAAAAGCCGAAGGTGGACGCCCTCCTGGCTTCCGGTCTTCTGGAGCTTTCCTACCTTAAGGAGACCGTCTATGAAAAGGGCGGCGTAAAGACCGCGGTCCGGCTGCGTTATAAAGTGGATGGCGGCTGGACTACTCTTACGGAAGGTACCGATTACACCGTAAAATACGGCAATAACAAGAAAGCCGGAAGTGAAGGCGCCGGGAAAACGGCACCCTGGTTCATGATCGTCGGGAAAAAGAATTTTGCGGGAAAGTCTGCGAAGCAGTACTTTACGATCGAAGAAAAAAATCTCTCACAGCTGGATGCTTATGCGCCGGACGTGCTCGTAGGCGGAAATTACAGGGTAACCCCCATTGTGACGGATACCAACGGGAAAAAGCTCGTTTTCGGTACGGATCTGGATAAGGAACTGATGCGTTACCGTTATCTGGAAAACTGCAAGATCACCAGAAACGGGAAAAAGGATGTTACTGTCCATAAGGGCGATGAGATCGGAAAGGATGATATCATTCCGGAAGGGACGGCACTGGAAGTGGCGATCCATGCCAAGGACGGAAGCGGCTACACCGGTGTGGTGACCGCCAAATACAAAGTGGTGAAGGCAGATCTCTCCAAAGCGAGCGGCAGCATTCCCGACCAGCGTTATACCGGAGAGGAGATCCTCCTGAACAAAAACCAGATCACGCTGACGATCAGCGGTATACCCGTAGCGGCGGATCAGTTCGAGATCGCCTCTTATGAGAACAATATCGGGGTCGGAACGGCCAAAGTGACCCTGGTCGGAAAGAACGGATACGGCGGCATGAAGGTTCTGAATTTCCGTATCGTCAAGGCACCCGCAGGCAACTGGAAAGCCGGCGTGACTTTTACCGAATAAAAGCAGATCCCGGAAAGGATTCAGTGAATGAGCAGGGTTGCGAAGATCTCTTCGCTCTTTACAGCGATAACCTATTTCATCATGATCGTTTTTATCTCTCTGGCCTTCTGGTTCAGAGGGCCGGAGCAGATCGAAACGGTCTATGTAGTGAATATCACGGCAGATATCTTTGGCATGCTCATGGGCTATGTGCTCTTTATCTGCTGCCTGTTCGATGTGCAGAGAACGGGTGTGGATTACCGCTATTATTTTCTTCTGCTGAATGTGGTATTTAATGCCCTGTTTCTCGATGCTTCGGCCTGGCTCGTCGAGGGCGTGGTGAAGCTCCGTTCGCTGAACTTTGCCGTAAATATGCTCTATTACATGTGCATGCCCATCGCGGTCTTTTATTTCTGGCTGTACATGTCCCATAGCCTGAAGCTTCAGGAACGGGTGCGCAGACCCATGACGCGCGCGCTTCTGGCAGGCCTTGTGGTTTCGCTGCTGCTCTGCCTGGGCAATATTTTCGGTTCCTACTATTTCAGTGTGGATGAAGCCGGGTTCTATCACCGTGAAGGGCTTTATCCGATCCATCAGCTTTACGGCTATGCCGTGATCCTTCTTACGCTTCTGGTGATCCTTCAGACCCGTAAAAAGCAGTCAAGATTTCAGCGGATCTGCCTGATCCTGTATATCCTGTCCCCGCTGGTGGTGGGGGTCGGGAATCTTTTTGTATACGGTCTTTCCGTGACCTACGCGGTGGAAATGCTGATCCTTCTGCTCATGTACTGTTCCATCAATGTGGCGCAGGGCTGGGAGAGGGCGGCAACGGAACGGGATATGAACATGGCGAGAGCCATACAGGAGCATGTGCTCCCGCGGATCTTTCCGCCGTATCCGGACCGTGAAGAATTTGAGATCTATGCGAGCATGAACGCAGCCCGTCAAGTGGGCGGGGATTATTATGATTTCTTCCTGATCGATAAGGATCATCTGGGGCTGGTCATTGCCGATGTATCGGGAAAGGGCGTGCCGGCCGCACTATTTATGATGATCACCAAGGCCTTGATCAAAAACGAGCTTCTGGGCGGGAGCAGTCCCGCGGAAGCACTGCAGCATGTGAATGACCAGCTGCTGGAAGGTGAGGATGTGGCCGGGATGTTTGTGACCGTGTGGCTGGCGGTATTTGAGATCTCCACGGGAAAAGGCGTGGCGGCCAATGCGGGGCATGAGAACCCCTGCCTGAACAAACAGGGGGAAGGCTTCGCCATGGTGGAATACCGGCATTCGCCTGCGGTGGGGCTGATGGCAGGGATCCCCTTTAAGGAACATGAATTCGAGCTGCAGCCCGGGGATAGCCTTTTTGTCTGCACGGACGGTGTGGGAGAGGCGATGAATGCGGAAGGCGCATTTTTCGGTACCGAGCGTATGATAAATGCGCTGAATGCGAACAGGACTGCAGGACCTGAGGAGATACTGAAAGCTGTCAGCAGCGCGATCGCCGAGTTTCAGGGAGCGGCGGAACAGTTTGACGATATCACGATGCTCTGCCTGCATTATAGAGGCGTAAAGCGATGATAGTCTTCCGTGCGGATGCAAACAGAGAGATCGGGAGCGGCCATGTTATGCGCTGTCTGTCCATCGCCGATGCGGCGGCAGGAGCGGGGGAGAGCTGCGTCTTTCTCTGCGCTTCTGCGGATATGGAAGAGCAGATCCGTGCCCGGGGACATGAATGCCTTGTATTCGGAGGCGACTATCGCCGTATGGAAGAGGACGGCCTGGCGGCGCTGATCCCTGCGCGGAGGCCCGATACGGTCATCATCGATTCCTATCAGGTCACGGCGGGGTATCTTGAGAGTATAAAGAAAAGCTGTGGGGAGTGCAAAAGCCGGCTGGTCTGCATCAACGATGATCCGCTCTTTCCGTATCCCTGTCATATACTGATCAATTATAACATCGGGCGGAGCCCGGAGGAATACCGGAGACTGTACGGCGAAGCTATGCCGGAGCTGATCCTCGGAACGGAGTATGCGCCGCTGAGGAAGGAGTTTTCTTCATCGGAATGCGGAAGCCGCAGGGAAAAGGCGGAGCAGGTGCTCGTATCCACCGGAGGCGCGGACCCCGGGCATATGGCGGCGGCTCTGGCCGATGCCGCGCCGGACCGCAGCCTGTGCTGGAATTTTGTGATCGGCCCCCTCAATCCGGACCGTGAGCTTCTGAGGGATAAGGCGAAGGGGAAGAATATCCTCCTTCATGAGAACGTCCGGGATATGGCTGCCCTGATGAAAAGCTGTGATATCGCGGTCTCGGCTGCAGGCTCGACGCTTTACGAGCTTTGCGCGCTGCGCCTTCCGACACTCACCTATGTGCTGGAAGATAATCAGGCTGCGCCGGCGGAGGCCTTTGCATCCCGGGGCATAATGAAAAACTGCGGTGATATCCGTATCCTCGGCAGACAGAGACTTGCGGAGGAACTTGTGAAAGCGGCGGAAACGCTGGCGGCCGATGCTGCGGAACGGGACAGGATGGCGGAAGCCATGGCGGCGGTAACGGACGGCCGCGGAGCGGAGCGCATCGTGGCTGCGCTGAAAAAACGGTAAAGAAAAGAAGGGTACGGAGGCGGGAACGCCTGCCGGCCCATATAAAAGAAGGGAGACAGCTATGAACCTTAAGAGCGCTTATGAACCGTATTTTAAGATCGGAGCGGCGATCTCATCAAAGAACCTGCGCACCCCTGCGCATATAAAACTCCTGAAGGATCAGTTCAGCAGTTTTACGGCGGAAAATGAGATGAAGCCCGAGTTTTTCCTTGACCGGAACAGCTGCAAGAAAGAAAGGGAAAAGTATGACCGTTCACCGGCGCTGAGTTTTGAAAGGGCAAAAAAGTATCTGGATCTTGCAAAGGAAACCGGGCTTTCCATGCGCGGCCATACCCTGGTCTGGCATAATCAGACGCCCAAGTGGTTCTTTCATAAGGATTATAACGAGTCGCGCGAGCTGGCGGACCGCGAGACCATGCTGGCGAGACTGGAAGGCTATATCCGCGGCGTGCTCACTTTCGTGCAGACGGAGTATCCCGGCGTGATCTACGCCTGGGATGTGGTGAACGAAGCCATCGATGAAGGAGATTTCCGCAAGTCACTCTGGACAAAGACGGTGGGAACGGATTTTGTCCTGAAGGCCTTTGAGTTTGCCAGAAAGTATGCGGATCCCTCGGTCGCCCTGTTCTATAACGATTATGAGACGGCGCTGGACTGGAAGCGGGATCTGATCATCGAAAAGATCCTGAAACCCCTTCTGGAAAAGAAGCTGGTGGACGGGATGGGGATGCAGTCCCATCTGCTGATGGACCATCCGGATCCTGAAGTTTATCGTACCGCACTGAACATGTACGGTGCCCTGGGACTGCAGATCCATATCACCGAACTGGATATGCACAACGCCGATCCTTCCGAAGAGTCCATGCAGAAGCTGGCAAAGCGTTATCAGGAATTCTTTAAGATCTATCTGGAGGCGAAAAAGAGCGGCGCCGCCAATGTGACTTCCGTGACCTTCTGGAACCTGCGGGATGAGGACAGCTGGCTGTCCGGCTTTCGCCGCGAGACGAGCTATCCTCTGCTCTTCCATGGAAAGTGCGAAGCGAAGGAGGCTTATTATGCCGTGCTGGAGGCTGCGGTGGAAAAGGAGCGGATCGACCGCTGGGAGCCGGCTTATCCGGAGGAAGACTATATCATGAAAGAAGGTCCGAAGGGAGACCGGCGTATCTTCCCGAGAAGGATCTGGACGGAAGAGGAATATGATTATGCGGCGGCTTACGGCTTTATCCCGAATATCTTCTGCTATCTGCATGAGGATGATGAGGCCCATGACGCGATGCTCCTGATACCGGGGGGCGGCTATTGCATGGTATGCGCCCATGAAGGAGAGCTGCCGGGAATGGAATTCTTTGACCGCGGCATGAATGTCTTTGTGCTGACCTATACGACGGATATCACGATGTCCGTACCGCTGAAGAAGCAGCCTTTGAACGATCTTTCCCGTGCCGTGCGCTTTATACGGAAAAACGCGGAAGAATTCGGCGTGAAGGACCGAAAGCTGGTGATCTGCGGCTTTTCCGCAGGCGCACACCTCTGCGGCAGCCTGGCTGTGCACTATGACGATGTGGAGGATAAGGATGCACAGTATAAGGAGATCTCCAACCGTCCGGACGGCGTGATCCTCGGCTATCCCGTGATCACGATGGGCAAATATACTCATGAAGGATCAAGGGATGCGCTTCTCGGGCACGAGCCTTCGGAAGAAGAGCTGGAGTATTTCTCTCTGGAGAAGCAGGTGACGGAACAGACCCCGCCCTGTTTCCTCTGGCAGACCCGGACCGACGATCTGGTGCCGGTAGAGAACAGCTATCTTTTTGCACAGGCGTTAAGGGCGAAGAATGTGCCTTTTGCGCATTATGTTTTCCCGGAAGGCTTCCACGGGCTGAGTGCCGCCAATGAAGAATTCTTCGGGGGCTGGTCCGGCGGAATGTACAATATGGAACAGGTGATGCGTGCCGTTCATTCCGTAAAGGACGGAAAGGGTGTGAACGTATCGGAGAAAAGAAAAGAAGAACTGATGGAACAGTTCTTCAGCGGAAACGATCCGGTCTTTCCGGCTCCGGATGAGAGCCTGAAGGAGGACGTGGGCCTCTGGATCACGCTGGCCATGGCCTGGATCAGGAGGCTGAAGTAAGAGCATCGAATCGGCAGAAAGAAGCTCATAGATACAGTTTTTTCATTGAAGAAAGCCTGGCGCCGGCGTTGGCCAGGAGCAGGTCGGCAAGTGTCAGCGCACACATGGCTTCCACGACGACCACGGCACGGGGGACGACCACCGGGTCGTGGCGCCCGGCGATGGTGAGGACGATGTCCTCGCCATTTTCATTTACGGTCTCCTGCGGCCGGTAAATGGAAGGCGTAGGCTTGAAATACGCTCTGGCCAGTATGGGAGCGCCGTTTGAAATGCCGCCGAGGATACCGCCGGCATGGTTAGTCATAAAAGCGGCTTTTCCGTCCTTCATACGCATGCAGTCGTTGTTTTCGCTGCCGCGGGAGGCGGCTGCGGCGATACCGTCACCGATCTCCACGGCTTTGACGGCACCGATGGAAAAGAGGGCGCTGCCGAGGCGGGCATCCAGCTTGTCAAAGACCGGTTCGCCGAGACCCGCGGGAACGCCTTCGATGCGGCATTCCACGATGCCGCCCAGGGAATCCTTCTGTTCACGGGCCAGTGCAACGCTGCGGACAGCCGCCTCCGCAAGCTCCGTATCCGGCATGCAGACCGGATTGGCGCTGCGTTCTGCAAGTTCTTCCAGGGAGAGGGAAGAAGCCGCTCCTTCGGGAAGCTTTACTTCTCCGAGAGCGATGGTATAGGCACGCAGCGAGATGCCGAATTCCGAAAGCAGTTTTGCGGCAACGGCACCGGCAGCCACACGGGCTGCCGTTTCACGGCCGGAGCTGCGCCCGCCGCCGCGGTAGTCGCGGAACCCGTATTTTTGATCAAATCCGTAATCCGCATGGCCGGGGCGGAAGCTGTCGGCGAGATTTCCGTAATCGGCGGAATGCTGTGAAGTGTTGCGTATCATCATGGAAATGGGAGTGCCGGTGGTACGCCCATCAAAGATACCGGAGAGAAGCTCTACGGCGTCGTCTTCCTTTCTTGCGGTGCTGACGGAACTGTCGCCGGGCTTGCGGCGGTCCAGATAAGGCTGGATATCCGCTTCACTGAGCGGAAGCCCTGCGGGACAGCCGTCCAGGACGCAGCCCAGGGCAGGGCCGTGGGATTCTCCCCAGGTAGTTACGCGAAAACAGCTTCCGAATGTGGATCCTGCCATGATATACCTCCCGATAGTATTTTATAAGATTTCTAAATGATCATCCGAATGCGTACACATTCTTCAAAACGGCATGACTCCGATTTGCCTGATCCGATTTACATAAGTATATTATGTATATCCTTGCCATGAACTCAGTTTTTGTTTTATAACACATATCACGGCATGCATACGGAGCAGAGGGATCAGAGCATAAACGCTACGCACGAACCGGGCTGATGAGCTTTCTCTGCAGGGCAGATCATCTCATGGTGCCGGGACCCTAGCATCATAGCATAATACAGGAAAAAAAGATATACAGGATCGAAAAAAAGAGATATAATCTGATGGAATATGTCATGAAAGCAGATCGGAGAGCGTATGGAACCGAGCAGGCATGAACGCATACTGGAAAGATTACTCGGCTTCAGCCGGCGCCACCCGGTATTCCGGGGACCGGTGCTGGCGGTTGTTTTTGTCGTACTCGCGATCGCCCATGCGGGAATGATCGTTAAGAGAAAGCTGCCGCGGGCTTCGGCACTTTTTTCCGTCTGTCTGGGAGCAGTGCTCTGCGCCAGTTTCTGCTGGCCGGAGGAACAGCCGGCCACCGAGGGGGGAGCGGGGCTTCCCGCGATCGTAAAGACCGAGACCGAGGTGTATGAGCTGTATCTGGCAGAGGATCCGGCTTTTTCGGCAGCGGCAGAGAAAGGCAATGCAGCCGCGGAGGAGTTTTACTACGGCCGGGAGGATGAAGAAGCTGACGGGATCACAGAGGAAGAGATGTTTTTCTCGGATGAACTGCTGGAGGAGCTGGCAGGGGATGAGGGGCTGACGGAAACGGTGGCTGCCGCTTCGGAGGATCCGGAGCAGTCTTTCCGGGACGAGGAAGCCTGGCTGGCATCTTTTGACGAGAATGACTGGCGTATCCTGCTCGTGAACAAGCAGCATCCGATCCCGGAGGATTATCATTTTGAACTGGCCGCATTTTCCGGAGGTCTGCACTGTGACTCACGTGTCAGGGAGGATCTGCTGGCAATGCTGAAAGCGGCGGCGGACGAAGATCTGCATCTGTACGTCTGTTCTCCGTACCGTGCATCGGAGACACAGGTCTTTTCCTTTAACCGTAAGATAAAGAATAATATGGCGGCAGGCATGAGCTATGCCGAAGCCTATCGCAAGGCATCCCAGGCCGTGACGATCCCCGGCTGCAGCGAGCATGAGATCGGCCTGGCTTTTGATATCGTATCGGAGAACTACCGGGCACTGGATTTCGGCTTCGGAAAGACCGGGAGCGGCAAATGGCTGGCGGAAAACTGCCGGCGTTTCGGCTTTATCCTGCGCTATCCGGCCGATAAGGAGGATATCACGGGCATCGAGTACGAACCCTGGCATTTCCGCTATGTGGGCGTGGAAGCGGCAACTTATATCATGGAGCACGGGCTGACGCTGGAGGAATTCACGGAAGCCCTGAAGGATCGTTGATTATGGAATACAGAGTGATCAAAAAGGAAGGAAGAGCAAAGCGGGCGGTGATAGAGACGGTACACGGAACCATACAGACGCCCGTATTCATGAACGTCGGGACTGTGGGCGCGATCAAGGGCGCTGTCTCCACGGAGGATCTGGAACGCATCGGCACCCAGGTGCAGCTTTCCAATACCTATCATCTGCATGTACGTCCGGGAGACGAGGTGGTAAAGGCGATGGGCGGCCTGCACCGCTTTATGAGCTGGAAACGTCCCATCCTTACCGACTCCGGCGGTTTTCAGGTCTTTTCGCTTGCGGGATTGCGGAAGATCAGGGAGGAAGGCGTGAGCTTCCAGTCCCATATCGACGGCCACCGCATTTTTATGGGGCCGGAAGAGAGCATGCAGATCCAGTCCAATCTGGGTTCCACCATCGCCATGGCCTTTGATGAGTGCCCGCCGGCACTGGCGGAGCGCGAATATGTGCAGCCCTCCGTGGAACGTACGACACGCTGGCTGGAGCGCTGCATTAAGAAAATGAAGGAACTGAATGCGCGGGAGGATACCGTAAACCGCGAGCAGCTGCTCTTCGGGATCAACCAGGGCGCGGTCTATGCGGATATACGGATCGAGCATGCGAAACGTATCCGTGAATTTGATCTGCCGGGTTACGCCGTGGGCGGACTGGCCGTGGGAGAGACCCATGAACAGATGTACTATATCCTGGATGAAGTGGTACCGTATCTGCCCCAGGAGAAGCCGGTCTATCTGATGGGCGTGGGAACTCCGGCCAATATCCTGGAAGGCGTGGAGCGCGGCGTGGACTTTTTTGACTGCGTTTATCCGAGCCGTAACGGAAGGCACGCGCATATGTACACTTCCCACGGCAAGCTGAACCTGCTGAATGCCAGATACGAGAGGGATGACCGGCCCATCGAAGAAGGCTGCGGCTGCCCGGCCTGTCAGCGTTATTCCCGGGCTTATATCCGGCATCTGCTGAAGGCGAAGGAGATGCTGGGCATGCGCCTCGGAGTACTCCATAACCTGTACTTCTACAACCATTTGATGGAAGAGATCCGTCAGGCGCTGGATGAAGGGCGCTTTGCGGCATATAAAAAAGCGAAACTGGAAGCAATGGAGGGAGGAGAGTAATGGTTTTTACGACCTACAGCTTTCTTTTCCTTTTTTTCCCGGTGGCATTTTTTGTTTATCATCCGATTCGTATCGCAACGGAAAGGGTCTCCTTTCTGAAAAAGATCCAATTGGATTCGATCGTCCTTTTGCTGATCAGCCTTGTATTTTACGGATGGGCAGAGATACGTACGCTGCCCTGTATAATTCTGATAGCGTTTCTGGTCCGTCTGGGAGGACTGCAGATCCACCGCCTGGGAGAGAAAAGCTCGGCGTTTGTTGTGGGATCCGGAATACTTCTTGCGGTGCTGCTGATCGGGATCAAGTCCTTTCATATGGTAAACGTCCGACTGACGCAGCATTTCGGACCGTATTGAATATCGTAGTACCGCTGGGCGTGTCCTATCTTGCCTTTTCGGCCATTTCCTATCTGGCGGATTGCAGGAAAGAGGATCCGGGCTCCTTTGTAGACTGTTTTCTTTATCTGTTTTTTTTCCCAAAAGTTGTTTCCGGCCCGATCGTCAAATGGCGGGAGTTTTCGCAGGGGAGGCAGACGCCGGATGCTGCGGCGGTCCGGAAGGGGCTGGGGCGGATCATCATCGGAATGGCAAAAAAACTGCTGATCGCCGACCGCATCGCCTGGCTGATCTACAGTATGCAGCATTACAATATCGGGGGGCTTGATACGGCTTCGGCCTGGATCCTCTGTTTTGCATATTATCTGCAGATCTACTTTGATTTTTCCGCATATTCGGATATCGCCGTCGGTCTGGGGGGCTGTTTTGGATACGGATTGAAGGAGAATTTTGATCATCCTTATGTTTCCTGTTCGGTTTCCGAGTTCTGGAGACGCTGGCATATATCTCTCGGCGCATGGTTCAGGGAGTATCTCTATATCCCGCTGGGAGGAAACCGCAAGGGGAGTTTCCGTACCTGCAGGAATCTCTTCCTGGTATTTGCAGCGTGCGGTCTCTGGCATGGCGTCGGAGTCGGATATCTTATCTGGGGATGTATGCACGGAGTGCTCGTTGTGACGGAACGGCTGCTGGAGAAAAAGGCGGTATTTAAAAAGATCCCGGTATTCTTCGGATATCTTTATACCCAGTTTTTTGTAATGCTTGGCTGGCTTTTCTTTTTATTCAATTCGGCCGGCGGGGCGGTGGCGCATCTGAAGCAGATGCTTGGGATGGGAGGACAGGGACAGGTCGTCCTGAAATGGAATTATTTTGTACGGGGCGGCCAGGCGGCGCTTCTGATCCTTGCTTTTATACTGGCTCTGGTCCCGGGCCTTCCGGTATATGAAAAGATCAGGAGCAGGATCAAAGAGAATAAGGGGGGATCGGTAGTGGGGGCAGCCCTGCTGCTGGTTTTGTTCGTCGCCGGTATTGCGGCAATGGCCAATAACGGATACAGCCCGTTCATATATTTTCAGTATTAGGAGAAGGTAGTGAAAACGTTTAACCGAGTCTTTATCATATTGTTTTTTATGATCCTGGGGCTTCCGCTTGTCTTTTTCGAAAGGGATGCGGAAGCGGTTTCAGCACTGGATAATCGTGCTCTTGCCCAGGCGCCGGAAGCACGACCCGGAAGCGCCGATTTTTCGGAGGAGCTGGAAAACTATCTTGCGGACCGATGCGGTTTTCGGGAGACGTTTATTTCAGCATATTCCAATATGGAAGCGCTTGCTTTTCATGAACTGGGCCATCCCCTGTATGAGTACGGAAAAGATAACGAAGCATTTGTTGTGCGTATAAGCGGATATGGGGATGAATGCAGTGATTACCTTGCTGCATTTGAAAATATGGTGATCGAAATGAACCGTTACCTCAGGGAACGGGGAGTGGTCTTTGTATTTGCGTTGGATCCTTCCAAGAGCAGTGTGTACGAAGACTGCCTTCCGGCCGGACTCAGTTATCGGAAAAAATGGAGGGAAGATATGCTGGCACGGCTCCGTGACGCCGGCGTTTGCTGTGTGGATAACACTGTCACTCTGGAAGAACTGAGGAAAAACGGGATCCGGCCTTATAACCGTCTTTATGATGTCGGACACTGGAATGACAACGGAGCCTTTTACGGAGTGAATGCGATCGTACAGGCCTTCCGAGATCAGGGGATCATGGCGGATCTGCTCAGCGAAGATGATTTTGAGATGTCCGTGAAAACCGAAGAGTTTCTTCCGACCTCCGATATCCGCATCAATGAGGATGTGCCGCTTTATAAGCCCATACTGACTTCCGAACGGGTGCACCCGGAACTGTACGGTATTTTGCGCATGGCTGTCGCCTGGCGGGAATTTGATTATAAGCTGCGGAAGGATGCACGGGAAGGTGATATAAAGCTTCTTTCATTTCAGGGCAGTTATTTGAATGTGCCGGGAAGACCCTTTATGGAAAGAGCTTTTCCCGAATATATCTCCGTGCACTGTTATCAGAATGTGATGGATATGGATTATTATCTGGAGATATTTCAGCCGGATGCGGTCCTTTTTGAAATGGCGGATTTTACATTTGAAGAGATCTACTTCTGGCGGGATAAGATCGAAAACATGAGTCTGGCGCCTCTGTACCGGGATCTTGATGCATATGAGGAAAGAGACGGGGGCAGGATCGAGCTGACCATCGAGGCAGGAGAGGTGTTTTGGGAGTGTTTGCTCAGAGAGCTTCCCGAAGGTATCAGCTATGCCTATATCAGTTTTGACGGAAAGGAAGAAAGCTTTACGGATATGCATAAGGAGCCGTATGGCTTTTCTTATACAAGACTTGCAGAGGAAGCTCCGGTGCAGGAGGGGGCCAGATTAGTACTGGTGAATGAAACAGAGCAAATAAAACTTGCTTATGACTGCATTTTTGTGTATGATTGAACGGAATATTTTTATCACAGGAGGAAAGAAAAAATGCTTGCTTCGTTAAACATGTTATTGGAGGCCGGCGCAGGTGATGCCGCAGGCAGCGGTTCTGTTCCGGGAATGGGTATCTCCTACATCATTTCGATCGTAGCAATGATCGCGATCTTTTATTTTCTGCTGCTGCGTCCCCAGAAAAAGGAGCAGAAGCGTCTTCAGGCAATGCTGCAGGAGATGGAAGTCGGCGATGTGGTCGTAACTACCAGCGGTTTCTACGGCGTGCTCATTGATATTACGGAAGAAGACGTGATCGTGGAATTCGGCAGCAACAAGAACTGCCGCATCCCCATGCGCAAGAGCGCGATCTCCCAGGTAGAGAAGGCGGAGAAATAAATCCAGGGCTGGCAGCGCCGGATATGCGATCCGGAAGCGGGATGGCATAGAAGCGGTCGTTGTCTGACGGCAGAACTGGTATCGGCAGAGTCGGATATGCGATCCGGAAGCGGGATGGCATAGAAGCGGTCGTTGTCTGCCGGCAGAACATGTACCGGCAGAGTCGGATATGCGATCCGCGCGAGACAGCATAGAAGTTGTTGTCTGACGGCAGAACATGTACCGGCAGAGTCGGATATGCAATCCGGAAGCGGGATGGCATAGAAGCAGTCGTTGTCTGACGGCAGAACTGGTATCGGCAGAGTCGGATATGCGATCCGGAAGCGGGACCGTATAGACGCCGTCGCTGCTTAACGAGCAGAATGCGAGTTTAGCAGCGTGACGAGCGGATATCGAGCGGAAGCGTGTCCCGCGCGGACGCATATCCGAGCTGCCGGCTCCGGATTCCATGAGCAACCAGCGCGTGTCCCGCGCGGACGCATACTAATATAATTAGAAGGAGATAACACCATGGTTTTGAATATTTGCTGCATCCCGGGCGACGGGATCGGTCCGGAGATCGTCACCCAGGCAAAAAAGGTTCTGGACAGAGTCGCAGAGACCTTCGGACACGAGATGAAATATACGGATATCCTGATGGGCGGGGCGAGCATCGACGCCTGCGGGGAGCCGCTGACGGACGAGGCTATTGCCACCGCAAAGGCCTCGGATGCGGTGCTGATGGGCTCCATCGGCGGGGATACCAATACTTCGCCCTGGTATAAGCTGCCGCCGGAAAAAAGGCCCGAGGCAGGCCTTCTGAAGATCAGGAAGTCCCTGAACCTTTTTGCCAATCTGCGTCCCGCCATACTCTATCCGGAGCTGCGCGGCGCCTGCCCGTTAAAGGAAGAGATCTCCGCGAAGGGCTTTGATATGCTGATCATGCGCGAGCTGACCGGAGGGCTGTATTTCGGTGAGAGAAAGACCGTCGAGGAGAACGGCATGAAGAAGGCGATCGATACGCTGACCTATACGGAGGAGGAGATCCGCCGTATCGCGATCAAGGGTTTCGATATCGCGATGAAGCGCAGAAAGAAGCTGACCAGCGTGGATAAGGCGAATGTGCTGGATTCCTCGAGACTGTGGAGAGCCGTGGTGAACGAAGTGGCGGCGGCTTATCCCGAGGTGAAGGTGGAGCATATGCTCGTGGATAACTGCGCAATGCAGCTGGTGAAGGATCCTTCGCAGTTTGACGTGATCCTGACCGAGAATATGTTCGGCGATATCCTGTCGGATGAAGCCAGCATGGTGACCGGATCCATCGGCATGCTCTCCAGTGCATCGCTGAATGATACGAAATTCGGCCTGTATGAGCCGAGTCATGGATCGGCACCGGATATCGCGGGAAAGGATCTCGCAAATCCCATTGCGACCATACTTTCGGCGTCCATGATGCTGCGTTATACCTTTGATCTGGATAAAGAAGCGGATGCCATCGATGCGGCCGTGGACCGCGTGCTGAAGGACGGCTTGCGTACCGGTGATATCTTCAGCGAAGGATGCAGAAAGGTAGGCTGCACGGAGATGGGAGATGCGATCGCAGAACGGATCGCTCGGTGAAGGATATGGACGGAACAGAAGATAAGAAAAAACAGCCGGAATCCGGAGGCGGGATCCTTGCTTTTCTGAAAGAGGAAAAGTGGGAGATACTTAAGCTTGTCATGCTGATCGCGGGCGTCGTGCTCGAGATGAAGGCAGAGAAGAAAAAGCTTACGAAAAAAGAATGGAAAACGGCGGCGAAGGAAGAAAAGAGACAGAAAAAAGAAGCGCGCAGACTGAAAAAGGAAGCGCGCAAAATGCGTGAAAGATAAGAGATAAAGGAAGCAGTAGAAAATAAGGGATCGGCGGATCCCAAAGAAGCAGCGTCGAAAGGAGCGGTACGGAAATGAGAAGTGACAGCGTAAAGACGGGAACGGCACAGGCGCCTCACAGGAGTCTGTTCAATGCACTTGGTTATACGAAGGAGGAGCGGGAACGTCCCATGATCGGCATCGTTTCTTCGTTTAACGAGATCGTACCGGGACATATGAACCTCGACAAGATCACTGAGGCGGTAAAGCTCGGCGTGGCCATGGCCGGCGGTACGCCGGTGGTATTCCCTGCTATTGCGGTGTGCGACGGTATCGCCATGGGCCATGTGGGCATGAAGTATTCGCTGGTGACCAGGGATCTGATCGCCGATTCCACCGAGTGCATGGCTATGGCGCACGGTTTTGACGGCCTGGTCATGATCCCCAACTGTGACAAGAACGTGCCGGGCCTTCTGATGGCGGCGGCACGCGTCAATATCCCTACGATCTTTGTGAGTGGCGGCCCTATGCTGGCCGGACATGTGAAAGGGCGTAAGCGCAGCTTATCCTCAATGTTCGAGGCCGTGGGCGAGCTTGCTGCAGGCAAGATCACCGAGGCGGATCTGGAGGAGTTCGAAGAGAAGGTCTGCCCGACCTGCGGTTCCTGCTCCGGTATGTATACGGCCAATTCCATGAACTGCCTGACCGAGGCGCTGGGTATGGGACTGAAGGGGAACGGGACGATCCCCGCGGTCTATTCCGAGCGTATCCGCCTGGCCAAGCATGCGGGCATGCAGATCATGGAGCTTGTGAAGAAGAATATCCGCCCCCGCGATATCATGACTGAGAAGGCGTTCATGAACGCGCTGACCATTGATATGGCTCTGGGCTGCTCCACCAATTCGATGCTGCACCTGCCTGCCATCGCGAACGAGGCGGGCGTGGATCTGAATCTGGATATCGCAAACGAGCTTTCCGCAAAGACGCCGAACCTCTGCCATCTGGCACCGGCAGGGCCTACCTATATGGAGGATCTGAACGAAGCGGGCGGCGTATATGCGGTGATGAACGAACTGTGCAAGAAGGATCTGCTCTATACCGATCTGATGACGGTTACCGGAAAGACCGTGGCCGAAAATATCAGGGGCTGCGTGAACCTGGATCCCGAAGTGATCCGGCCCATTGACAATCCTTACAGCCCGACCGGCGGTATCGCCGTATTGAAGGGCAACCTGGCTCCGGATTCCGGCGTGGTGAAGCGCTCCGCCGTAGTGCCCGAGATGATGGTGCACGAAGGACCGGCAAGGGTATTCGACTGTGAAGAGGATGCGATCGCGGCCATCAAGGGCGGAAAGATCGTTGCCGGGGATGTGGTGGTTATCCGTTACGAGGGACCGAAGGGCGGACCCGGTATGCGTGAGATGCTCAATCCCACCAGTGCCATTGCGGGCATGGGGCTGGGATCTTCCGTGGCACTTATTACCGACGGACGTTTCTCCGGCGCAAGCCGCGGAGCTTCCATCGGGCATGTTTCTCCCGAAGCGGCGGTGGGCGGTCCCATCGCGCTGGTGGAGGAAGGCGATATCATCTCCATCGATATCCCCAACAATAAGCTGGAGATGAAGGTTTCGGACGAAGAACTTGCGAAGCGCCGTGAGAAATGGCAGCCGAAGGAGCAGAAGCTTACGGGCTATCTGGCACGTTACCGCGAGCTGGTAACCAGCGGAAACCGCGGGGCGGTCCTGCAGGTACCGGGAAAAGGCTGAAGCCGGAACGCTGCCGGAGAGCGGATCAGTGCAGCGGAAGAACATGGTTTCGGATATGGAAAGAAAAGTGATCAATACTTTTGCGTAATACAGAGAGGAGTTAGGGAAAATGGCCGGAAGAAAGAAGATCGACACGTCAGCGGCAGCCGCAGAGGCACCGAAGCGCCGCGGACGTCCGCCCAAGAATGCGGCGGAAAAGACCGTAAAGAGCACGGAAAAGAGCGGAAGACGCAGGGCGAAGGCGGAAGAACCGCAGCTGCTGACCGGTTCGCAGATCGTGATCGAATGCCTGAAGGAACAGGGGGTGGATACGGTCTTCGGTTATCCCGGCGGAACGATCCTGAATATCTATGACGAGCTGTATAAGCATGCGGACGAGATCAATCACGTCCTGACCAGTCACGAGCAGGGCGCGGCCCATGCGGCGGACGGTTATGCGCGTTCCACCGGCAGAGTGGGTGTGTGCATGGCGACCTCCGGACCGGGAGCGACCAATCTGGTGACCGGTATTGCGACGGCTTATATGGACAGCGTGCCCATAGTGGCGATCACCTGCAATGTGACGCTGCCCTGGCTCGGAAAGGATACCTTCCAGGAGGTGGATATCGCCGGCGTGACCATGCCCATTACGAAACACAGCGTTATCGTAAAGGATGTGACAAAGCTGGCGGATACGCTGCGCAAGGCTTTTGCCATCGCAAAGAGCGGTCGTCCCGGACCTGTGCTCGTGGACATCACCAAGGATGTGACCGCGGCAAAGTGCGAGTATACAAAGAAGGAGCCCTATCTGCTGCCGATGGAGAAGCGTTATACCGAGGCGGATATCGATGCGGCGCTTGCGCTGATCGAAGAATCGGAGCGGCCTTTCATCTATGTTGGGGGCGGTGCCATCATCTCGGGGGCGTCAAAGGAAGTGGCCGAATTTGCGGCAAAGCTTGATGCACCGGTCTGCGATTCCCTGATGGGGAAGGGTGCCTACGACGGGACTGCGCCGGAATATACCGGCATGATCGGTATGCACGGCACCAAGACCACCAATATCGGCGTGAGCAAATGTGACCTGCTCATCGCTCTGGGCGCACGTTTTTCGGACCGTGTGGTCTCGAACCCGAAGACCTTTGCCCCGAAGGCAAAGATCCTGCACATCGATATCGATGCGGCCGAGATCAATAAGAATATCCGTACCACGGCGTCGATCGTCGGGGATCTGAAGGAAGTGCTGAAGCTCCTGAATAAGAAGCTGAAAAAGCAGGATCATAAGGAATGGATGGAGCGCATCCATGAGATGAAGGAAAAGATGCCGCTGACCTATCCTCATTCCCGACTGACCTGTCCTTATATCATCGAGACCCTGTATGAAGTGACGAAGGGGCAGGCGCTGATCACCACGGATGTGGGGCAGCATCAGATCTGGGCGGCACAGTTTTATAAATATACGGAGCCCAGGACCTTCCTGTCCAGCGGCGGTCTGGGGACCATGGGTTACGGCCTGGGTGCCTGCATCGGTGCGAAATACGGACGGCCCGATAAGATCTGCGTCAATATCGCAGGCGACGGCTGCTTCCGCATGAACATGCAGGAACTGGCAACGGCTTCCCGTTATCAGGTGCCCATCATCGAGATCATCATCAATAACCATGTGCTGGGCATGGTGCGCCAGTGGCAGACCCTGTTTTACGGACAGCGATACTCGCAGACCGTGCTGGAAGATGCGGTGGATTACGTGAAGGTTGCGGAGGGCCTGGGCTGTACCGCTTACCGCGTGAACCATAAGGAGGAGCTGCCTGAGGTGCTGAAGGCTGCCATGAAGGCAAAAGGTCCCGTGGTCATCGACTGCATCATCCGGGAGGACGACAAGGTTTATCCCATGGTGCCCGGCGGCCAGCCTCTGGATGCCGTTTTCGATGCGGACGACATCAAAAAGAATTCCTGAGGCGGATTCCGGAACGGAAAGAACAGCATCCGTGCCCGCAAAGGCACAGGATGTAAATGATCATATATCAGAAACGAGGGAGAAAAAATGGCTACAACGTACAATCATCGAGAGATTGAAGAAAAATGGACAAAGCGCTGGGAGGAGAAACCCGTCAATGTCAATGACGGGAAAAAGCCCAAGTATTACTGTCTGGATATGTTTCCCTATCCTTCGGGCTCCGGCCTGCATGTGGGACACTGGCGGGGTTATGTGATTTCGGATGTATGGAGCCGCTACAAGCTCTTAAACGGCTATTACCTGATCCATCCCATGGGCTGGGACGCTTTCGGTCTGCCCGCAGAGAACTATGCGATCAAGAACGGCGTGCATCCTGCGGTCTCCACGGCGTCCAATGTGGCCAATATCAAGAAGCAGATCAACCAGATCGCAGCGATCTATGACTGGGATATGGAAGTGAATACCACGGATCCCGATTTTTACAAATGGACCCAGTGGATCTTTGTCCAGATGTTCAAAAAGGGCCTTGCTTACGAGAAGGAGATGCCCATCAACTGGTGTCCTTCCTGTAAGACGGGTCTGGCCAACGAGGAAGTGGTGGACGGAAAATGCGAGCGCTGCCATACCGAGGTGACCAAGAAGAACTTAAAACAGTGGATGCTGAAGATCACGGCTTACGCCGACCGTCTGCTGGACGATCTGGACAAGCTGGACTGGCCGGAAAAGGTCAAAAAGATGCAGACCGAGTGGATCGGCCGCAGCTACGGCGCCGAGGTGGATTTTGCCATCGACGGCAGGGAAGAGAAGCTGACCGTTTATACGACGCGTCCCGATACGCTCTACGGCGCGACCTTTATGGTGCTGGCGCCCGAGCATGCCCTGGCAAAGAGCCTGGCTACGGATGAGACGCGCGCCGAAGTTGAGGATTATATTTATAAAGCATCCACGAAATCCAACGTGGACCGCCTGCAGGATAAGGAAAAGACCGGCGTGTTTACCGGAAGCTATGCCATCAACCCGCTGAACGGCGCCAAGGTACCCATCTGGCTTTCCGATTACGTGCTGGCGGATTACGGTACCGGAGCCATCATGTGCGTGCCGGCCCATGACGACCGTGACTTTGCTTTCGCAAAGAAATTCGGTCTGCCCATCATCCAGGTCATCGCCAAGGACGGCGTGGAGATCCCGGATATGCAGGAAGCCTATACGGCGGCTGTGGGGACCATGATCAATTCCGGCGACTGGAACGGCATGGAGAGTGCGGTGCTCAAGAAGGAAGCACCTGCCATGATCGAAAAGGCCGGAATGGGGCGCAAGACTACGAACTACAAGCTCCGTGACTGGGTATTCTCCCGTCAGCGTTACTGGGGCGAACCCATTCCCATCATCCACTGCCCGGACTGCGGCTGTGTGCCCGTACCCGAGGACCAGCTGCCGCTGCTCCTGCCCGAAGTGGAGAAGTATGAGCCCACCGGTACCGGCGAGAGCCCGCTGGCAGCTATCGATTCCTGGATGAACACGACCTGTCCGAAATGCGGAAAGCCCGCAAGACGCGAGGCCAATACGATGCCGCAGTGGGCCGGTTCCTCCTGGTATTTCCTGCGCTATGTGGATAACAAGAACAGGGAAGCGCTCGTGGACCGTGAGAAGGCGGATAAGTATCTGCCCGTGGATATGTATGTGGGCGGCGTGGAACATGCGGTGTTACACCTGCTCTATTCCAGATTCTACACCAAGTTCCTGAAGGATATCGGGGTGCTTGATTTTGACGAGCCCTTTACCCGCCTCTTCAACCAGGGCATGATCCTGAAGAAAGCTGCGGATACGGAGAAATGGGGCGATAAGCCCGTAAAGATGAGCAAGAGCCAGGGCAACGTGGTGAGCCCGGACGATCTGGTCATGGATTACGGCTGCGATTCCCTGCGCATGTACGAGCTCTTCGTGGGGCCGCCCGAGCTGGATTCCGAATGGGACAACCGCGGTATCGACGGCGTATACCGTTTCCTTGCGCGTTTCTGGAATATGGTCCTGGAAAACAAGGATAAGGACGTGAAGGCGGATGAGGAACTGGAGCGGATCCGCAACTGCATGATCCGTGACATCGACCAGCGTCTCAATAATTTCAGCTTAAATACCGTCGTGAGCGGTTTCATGGAGTACAACAACAAGCTCATTGAGCTGACAAAGGCCGGCGGCGTGGATAAGGATACGCTGGAGGCGGCGGTTATCCTGCTGGCGCCTTTTGCGCCGCATATCGCGGAGGAGCTCTGGGAACAGCTGGGACACAGCGAAAGCGTATTTACGGCAAAATGGCCGGTGGCGGATCTTTCCAAGACCGTGGAGCATACGGTGGAGATCGCCGTGCAGATCAGCGGCCGCGTAAAGGCGACGATAAAGATCCCCAAGGATGCGGATCAGGCAGCGGCGGTGGCTGCGGCAAAGGAAGCTCTGGGGAACAAGCTGAGCGGCAATATCGTGAAGGAGATCTATGTGCCCGGCAAGATCGTGAACCTTGTAGTTAAGGGCTGATGGTACAGAAACAGGGCCAAAGAACGCAGAAAGGAAGGATACAGGCGAAAAAGCCGGATACGGAACGTAAGAGCAGAAAGGCAGCGGAGGATAACGAAGAGGAAAAAAAGACTCCGAAAAGCCTGGATGACTACGATCCGAAGATGCGGCAGCTGATCCTTGAAGAAATGCGCCGCTCGGAACGCCGGCGGCGTATTTTTATAGTGGGCTTTGTGCTCTGCGCGGTCTTGGGCTTCGGTGCCTATATCCTGTATTATTACAACGGAAAAAAGGGCGATGACCGGAGCGAGGTCTACGCCAGCCAGCTGGGCAACGATTCCATGAACAACGCCACGGACAGTCAGGGAAATTCCGTCTATGTGGCGACGCTCACGGACGAAAAGGGGGAGACGGTCCGAAAAGAGGTCCTGGATATTTATAAAAAATTATATTTTATGAATAATGACCTTATCGGATATATCAAAATTGACGATACAAATATTGATGGACCCGTGGTGCAGGGGAAAGATAATGATTTTTACCTCTCCCACGATTTTGAAAAGAAAGACGATGTGGCCGGCTGCCTTTTTCTGGATTGCGCCTGCGATATCGTCAAAGGCAATGACAATTTCATCATTTACGGACACCACCTGCAGAGCGGGCGGATGTTTTCGAAGCTGGGGGCGTATGAGTCAAAGGATTATTACGAGAAGCACCGCTTCATCCGCTTTGATACCATCTATGAGGAGGGCACATATCAGGTGATGTATGCCTTCCGTTCGCGTGTATATGACGCGGATCAGGTGGTGTTCAAGTATTACCAGTTCCTGGACGCCCAGTCGGAAGAGGAGTTTTACTCCGCGATGGAAGAGATGTCACGGCTCGCCTATTATGACACGGGTGTTGTGGCGCATTACGGCGACCGGCTGCTGACGCTCTCCACCTGCGATTATAACGAGCAGAACGGACGTTTCGTGGTGGTGGCAAAGAAGATCGATTAGCTGTGCGGACCTGATCGGCGCGGCGCTGAGGCGCAGATCGCGCTCACGGACAGAGAAAAGTGAGGACATGAAAGATGGCTGAAAAACAGATGGACGGGAAAAAGCAGATGCAGAAGGGCGGGAACAGAACAGCTGCCGCAAAGACATCTGGCGGAGATAAACGTATCGCATCTGCCACAAAGGACGGTGCGCGGAAGAGTGCCGTGAAGGCGAAGAGCGCTGCAGGCGAAAAGAAGAACGAAAGCAGAAAAGGCGGGAAGAAGCTCACTTCGGGAATGAAGAAGGTGATCCGGCGCTCCGTGGCCGGCGTATTCCTGGCAAGTTCCCTGCTGATCGCAGCCCTGCCTTCAGACCGTTCGGGCAGTGCATCGGCTGCGACGGATGCCGTGAAGGACCTGTTTAAGCTGGTCAATCAGGCCAATGGTGTTTCGGAGGATAATAAGTTTTACACCGTGGATCCCGTTACCGGGAACTATACCACGGGTACAGCGGAGAACCTTCCGTATGAGGGAGATTATGCAAAGCGCGCTGAGGCGGCGCCTCCTGCTGCTGCACCGGATCTGACGAAAGGACAGTCAACGGATCCCTGGACCTATATCATCGGCGGCACTTCAACACCGCAGATGTACCATATGTATCAGTATTACAGCACCAAGAATTCCGGGGATTCCGATGCCCAGGGCGTGATCAGCGGTTTCAACAAGGATGTGATCGTGGGGGATACCCTGACGATCACCAACCGCATCTGTCTTTCCTATGATTTCTATACCCAGGATCAGTACGAGAGCGAACTGGCTGCTTACAGGGATTATGATTTTATCGTCAACGATCCGAAACAGCCGGCACATAAAGTGATAAAGGATGATACCAAGGATCTGGATGTACGTTTTTCCGCGGCGGGTTATGTGGAAGTGACCTCGACGGAGATGACAGAGCTTTTCGGGGAAAGCTATACGAAATACGTTGCAGACTATGATGCATTCCGTGCGGAACTGCAATTATCTCTGGGAGCATCATCCCTGCCAGCGTTTTCGGAGTGTGTGGCGAATGGCTGGCAGGATGAGTACAAGAAATTTGACGGCGAAAGCGAGCTTGTGAATGAGGAGTCGATCTTCCTGAAAGGAAAGACCCGCCGTGCCAACAACACGATCCTTTTAAAGGATGATCACGAGCTGGTCCCGGTGGATGTGAAGAACATGGAATCCTTTGAGGATCCCGATAATGAGAGGATCCTGTATATCGTAAAGGATAAAGGAACCTTATATCCGACGGATGCTGATAATAAAGCCTATTACGGTGATTATGACCAGTTTAAGCTGTATACGAAGGATACGGTCCTGCTGGTGCATTATACCGGTGCTGCAGCGGATCCGGCGGCCATGGATGATAACGGCTATGTCTATGCGAGAAAGACCAGCGTGACAGCCATCGGTAATGCCGTATTCAAGGATAAGCTGAAGGACAGTGCGATCAAGACCGTGAAGCTTGAGGACGGCATCAAGTATATCGGGGATGAAGCGTTTATGAACAACACCATCACCGCATTTGAATGCCCTTATGTGAGCTATATCGGTAATGATGTGTTCAACAGCTGCAAGAACCTGGATTCGTCCAGGCTGAAGCTTTCGGAGGACACCACCAGCATCGGCACCCAGGCTTTCTATAACTGTGAAGGCTTAAAGAGTCTGACTCTGCCGAAGGGACTGGAGAACATCGGTTTCGGTGCTTTTGCGAAATGCTACAATCTTACTTCGGTAGGTTTCTCCATCGAGCATTCCCATCCCTGTGACATCGGGGAATATGCTTTCTATGATGACAACAAGCTTACGTCCGTGACCTTCCCGGAGGCCTATGCCGTATCCCTCGGAAAGGGCTGCTTTGCCATGGGCGGCAGCGGAACGGATGCAAAGCTGGATTTCACTTTCCCGAAGAGTATCAGGGAACACAGCATGAAGGGAAAATATACCCTTTACGGGGCAGATGTGGATCTCTGGAATAATGGGGAAGTCGTAGGTCTGGACAGCAGCCGGACGGCTGTGACAAGCACCAATATCGGGAGCGTCTGTGCCTACCAGTCGCAGATCGGCGATTTCCTTCTGGCAAACCGTCAGAACCTTGGCACAGTAAGGATCGATACCTATGGCGCACGTCTTCCCATGAACACCTTCATGGGCTGCAGCGGCATGGTGAAGCTGGACCTGAACACCTCGAACCAGAACGTATACCGGAGCCTGGCCTATGATGCCAACATCTTCCGTGATGTGAGTAATCCGAAGATGTATGTCGAAGGACCGCAGACCGGCGCAAACGTCTTTAACAAAGAGGATGAGAAAGCTTCGCCCAAAGCACCGTATGCCCAGCCGCGTGTGAGCACCTGGGCGACCTACGGGGACGGGAATCCGTATATCCCATACCGTTTTGTGATCGGTGAGAACGACATTCATTACGAGGTGGGCTTTGATATCGTGGATGAAGATGCGGGTACCAGTGAATCCGTGATCTTTGATCTGGGTGTCAACGGGACGGAAGCCTCCGTGAAGAACTGTATCTATCTTGGTAACAGCCCGGAGATCGGCAAGACGGAAGATCATCCTTTCATGATCCCCGGACAGGTCCACGATTATACGGTGACGAAGCTGGAGAGAGACTGTCTGAAGGATGTGAAGGACCGTATCGTCTATTTCAAGGTTCCGGACGATTCATTAAAGACGATCGATGATAATGTCTTTAATAAGAGCGCAAAGCTCAAGGGCGTGGATCTTGGAGATTCGGTAGAGGGGATCGGGGCCAATGCCTTTTCCTACAGTGAAAAGCTGGAGAGCGTGACCATCGGTACGGGGATCCGTTCCATCGGAAATGCGGCTTTTGAAGGCTGTGACCATCTGAAGGCAGTCTACTGGGACGAGCCTGAAGGCAACGGTGTCCTGACGGAGATCGGAAGCAGGGCTTTCCTGAAGATCGGGACGGATACTACGGTATCGGCGGGAACGGATCCGAAGCTCTATTTCTACGGCAAGGCTGACAGTTCTGATTATTTGCCTTTCAAATATGCGATGGAGGACAGTGATACCGACGGAAAAGGACTGAAGATCTGCTACCGTTCACCGGTGCCTCTGACGGAGCTGCAGCTTGAGGCTCTGAAACGGGATTATGAGGGAGGGGAAGAAAACTTCACGATCCCCACCATGAGCATGATGTATCATAAATTCAATACCGGTGGCGGTGAAGTGGTGCTCATCGACTATCCTCATATCGAGGATATGCCCAAGCATCTGCAAGGTGCGGTCAAGAACAATACGCCGCTTTCGGAAGGAGAACAGGCTCTGCTAAACAGCACGCTGTTTATCGAGGTGCCGCCGGTGGTGGAATCCATCGATGTAGCCGATTTCCTGAACGATACGGCACAGACCAGCAACCAGCAGAACCGTGTCTATCTGAGCCTTGATAAGCTGAAGAGGTATACGGGGACGGAATCCTACACAAAGGCGAATGATCTTTTCACGATTTATGCGGCGGCAGCGGATGACGCGAAACCGGGCCTTTTCTCAGGTAACGGCAGCGAGGATCCGGACTATCTGGATGCAGGCAGTCTGGCGGATAAGGACAGGGGCAACGACTGGATCAAGAGTGTGAACCTGCCCAGGGTGAAGAGCATACCGGAATATGCTTTCGACAGCTGTGAGCGCCTGCAGAGCGTGAATATCGGTGAAGTATGCGAAGAGGTCGGAAAACTGGCCTTCCGGGATTGCACGGCCATGACGTCCATCGGCACCGGTTATACGGATCTGAACCCGAATTTCGCATTTGAGAATTATATCCTTTATCAGCATAAGGATGATGAAACCGAGGAGATCAACGTCTGCCTGCCCGGCAGAGGCAATACGCAGCCGGCCCAGAAGATCTATACGACCCTCAGCCCCGAGAGTGACCCGACCTATCTGAAGAATGTTTCGTCGATCGGCGAGGCGGCTTTCCATGGCTGCGAGTTTATCGATACCGTGGATCTTACCGAACTGGGAAATCTCAAGAAGATCGGCCCGGACTGCTTCTCGGGCTGCGAGATGCTGGCCAATGCCTATCTGCCCGACAGCGTGACCCAGGTGAACGACGGGGCCTTTACGGGCTGTGCCAACAGTCTTTATGTCAAGATCCCGAATTACAACACCAGGATCAATGCGGCAGCTTTTGATCCGTATAACAAAGCAAAGAAGAATAAGGTGACGATCCAGACGCCGAAGGATTCCCTGGCCTACGGTATCACCAACGAGCCCGATGCTTCACCGGAAAACGTTCATATCTACTGGGTGCCTTATACCAGCTTTATCGTGCGTTTCTTTAACGATGACCGCGTGACCCAGATCGGTGAGACCCAGGTGATCGAAGTGGCGGGCAGCAACGCCCGCATTCCGGATACCGGAGCGCTGGTATCGACAAAGAGTCCTTCTGCCCAGTTTGATACCTGGGAATGGACGGATACGAAGAAGGGCGTTACCGTGACCGGGGCAGCGGTAGTGGAAAACATCAATGAGGACCGGAACATCTATGCGACCTACAAGACGGTCATGCATACGGTACGTTTCCAGAATGACGACACCACCGAGATCAGCACCAGGCTTATCGAGGACGGAGGTTCCTTCCCTTACATCGATACCTCAACGCTGACGACAAAGCTGTACACACCGGCTTCGGATTATGTCTTCAGCAAGTGGCTCTATAATGTGGCAAACTTCAATCCTTCGGATCCCGTGACCACGGATGTGATCTGTACGGCCTTCTTTGTGAACAAGAATGCGGCACCTACCGGCGGCACTACGCCGGGGACGACACCGGGAACCACACCCGGCACCACCCCTGGAACGACACCGGGAACCACACCCGGCACTACACCGGGGACGACACCGGGAACCACACCCGGTACCACACCGGGCGGCGGAAATTCGGCGACGCCTACCGGCAGTGCAAGCCAGAACCGTGCAAGCGGGACGGGTTACTTTGCCATCGTGGAGAACGGGTCCGGATCCGGCCAGTATCCTCAGGGCAGCGTGGTCACCATTACGGCCTTTGCTCCGCCCGAGGGACGCACCTTTGACCGCTGGACCACTTCCAATACGGATATCGGTATCAGCAATGCCCTTGCGGTTTCTACGACCTTCATCATGCCCAGTCATGATGTGAAGGTGACGGCGACCTACCGCAGTGCGGCCAGCGCCAGCGGGAACGGTACGACGAGAGTGACGCCGGTGCCGAATTCCGATTCCGGTAATAATGTATATGTGACGGCAACCCCGACACCGGCCGGCCGCAATAACGGTACCGAGGTGGTGATCACCACGGATACCATTGACAATAACAAGAAGAACAGAGGCTCGGCTTCCGTTGCCGGCTCTACGGACAACTTTATCGTAAAGGTGACGGATTCCGCAGCGGCTACGGCAGCCGTGGAAGCGGCCCTGCGTAATGCTTACGGTGAGCGCTTCACTTCACTGCGTTATGCGGCATTTGATATCTCGCTTTATGACAGTACCGGTACTTACCTGGTATCCAATGCAAATAACCTGGCGGTGACCATCACCCTGCCCATACCGGAAGCCCTTCTGGCATACGGCGGCAATAACAAGGCGGGAGCGGTCGTGAACGGCCAGCTGCAGGAACTGGCGGTAAACTATACCACCATTGACGGAATACCCTGCATGCGCTTTACCGCGACCCACTTTTCACCGTATACGATCTATGTGGATACGGACAATGTAGTGCGCGGTGTGACGGATCTCACACCCAAGACCGGCGACGGGATCGCACCGAAATGGTTCTTATCCGCCGGCATGCTTTCGGTCTCCTGCGTGCTCTTCCTCTGGAAGGATAAGAAGAACCCTTTACTTGCCAAAGAGGAAAATAAGAAGAAATGAAGAAAAAGACCTTACTGCTGATGCTGCCGGCCGCCGTACTTCTGGCGCTGGTATGCATCGGCGGCATCTATTTTGCACAGGCTTCTTCGGCGGGTGATTTCAATATCGTGGACGGTGTGCTGTACAGCTACAGCGGAAACGATGAGAGTGTCGTGATCCCCGCGGAAGTGAGAGATGTGGCCCGGGATGCTTTTCGCGGGAATGCTTTTATTTCCAGCCTGAGTTTTGCCGGAGCCCCCGTGACCATCGGAGAATCGGCGTTCCGGGAGTGCCCGCGCCTTGTTTCCGTGGTGATCCCGGACAGTGTGACCGACATCGGGGATTCGGCCTTTGAATCCTGTCCGGCGCTGAATGACGTCAGCATCGGAAAGGGACTGCGCAGGCTCGGGGATGCTGCTTTTGCCGACTGCGACAGTCTGGCCGCGGTTTCGATCTCGGCGGACAACCCCAACTTTGCGGCGGACGGCTGCTCCATAGTGAATAAGGAGTGCACCTGGATGTACCAGTATCTGACCGGGGCAGGCTACCGGAGCTATGCGGTACCGGAGTACATCACGGGCATGGAACCCTTTACTTTCTGGGGGGCGGATGAACTGGAACACCTTACGGTCTCCGGTATAAAGGAGATCCCGGATTATTCGATCGCAAACTGCGAAAACCTGAAATCCGTGGTATTGCAGATCCCCACGTCGAGGATCGGCGTAAAGGCGTTTACCGCGGATCCTTCCCTTGTTCAGGTCGTCATGCCCATATCCATCAATAATATCCATGAGACGGCCTTTGACGGCTGCCCGGAAAACCTGTATCTGATCTGCGATCTTTATTCCTATACGCAGCGTTTTGCGGACGAGCATTTTTACCAGACCTCGGCATCGCCGGTCGTCAATATCATCGTGGAAAATATCCCCGTCGTAAGAGAAGACGGGAACGTAGCGGAGCTGCCGGATGCATCGCCTGCAGCAGGCGGAAACGCGGACGGGAGCAGTGACGGGACGGATGGCAGCCCGGACGGTCAGGGCAGCCTGCGTGTGTCTGCGGACGGCGTTGTCCTCGGCAATTCGCCTATCGTATCGGACCGTGCTTATGTGCAGGTTCATGCTTCCGATATGACGGTCCATGACGGTTCCGCAGCACCCACACCGGTTCCGCAGAGCGATGTGATCGCCGATCACGCCTATTATCTGGACCAGACCCTTACGGAATATATTTTCCGCCCCGGAACAGAAGAGATCGGGGATTTTGCCTTTGCGCGTACCCGCCTTCAGAAGGCGGAGCTGCCGGAAGGCCTTAAGAGCATCGGGGAAGGTGCCTTTTACCATTGCGATTTCCTTACCGATGTCACGGTCCCGAACAGCGTGACTCATGTAGGAAAGAATGCCTTCACCTGGACACCCTGGTACAGCGCCTGGCTCAATGATGAGAATTCGGTACAGGGCCTGGTCGTCGGGGACGGGGTGCTGATCGGCTGGAAGGGCGATAAACCCGAAGAACTGCCGGAAAATGTAAAATATGTAGCTGACGGGGTATTCGACTGAATACCCTTGTTTTTTTCCCGGATACTTATTATAATTTTGTATTATGCGGATGATATATGCACCCGCAGTGCTGTTTGTTTGACGCAGCAGTTAATATGATGCATGGAGATAGCCGGGGCATTTCCCTCAGTCAGGATACAAACATTTTTTTCATAGCCCGGGAAAATAATCCCGGCAAGCCGGCAGAATAACGCAATAATCGTAATGCCTGATGACAGGACAGAGTAAACCCCGCGTCTTGTATTGAAAGAAAACAGAGTGGAGCGAAAATCCCGGTAAGTCGGCAGACTGACAGACGGCGGAGCGTTCGGAATGAGGCGGTTTTTTCATATCCGGGCAGAAAGAGAAGGGATGATCCGCCACGGAAGGCGGATCAAGCGTATGCATACAGGGATGTATGTCATACGCGACCCGTAAGAAGCGAAAGATGGGGCCCGGATATGTAAAAAAAGCA
>JAEELW010000121.1 GCA_016282915.1 Lachnospiraceae bacterium
GGCGATCGCCTGTCTTGATGCGGAAGGCGTGCGCGTGGAGCCGGTCCTCAAGACCGGCCTTGAATATGTGGACGAGATCTATAATGCTTCCGTCAGCGATGAGGAGGCAGCGCCGGATCTGTTCATCATCGGTTCCGACTCGCTGGAAAAAGCAGCTCTGGCCGGCACGGCGATGCCCGTCGAGGATCCCGAGCATGTACTGAACAGCTTCAATTATCCCGAGATCGCCATGAACGCCGTGACCTATCGCGGAAAGCAGATCGCATATCCGTTTTATTACGAAACGGCATTTCTTCTGTACAATTCCACCTATCTTTCACAGATGGCGGATGCGGAGCTGCGCGCGGAACTGGCAGGAACCGAGGAAGGCGAAGAATATGATCCCGAGAGTCATTCCCTGGTCTATGATCCCGATGCGGGCACTCCAGAGGGCTATACGGAAGAAAGCTGGAAGGCTGCCGTCGAGGAGCGGACACATGAGCTGATCCCCGAGAGCATCGAAGATATCCGGGCGCTGGCTTCGAACCACGGTGCACCGGAGGGCATGGAGAACTTCTTCCTCTGGGATGTGTCGGATATCTACTATAATTATTTCTTTACCGGCGCCTACATGAACGTGGCCGGTGCCTGCGGTGACGATCCCACGCAGCTGGACATCTGCAATGATGACAGCGTTCGCTGTATGGAGGCCTACCGGAGCCTGCATGAATTCTTCTCCATCGAATCGGATGAGAGCAGCTATGAAAAGGTCCTCTCCGATTTCCTTGAAGGAAAGAGCCTCTTTACCATCGTGACGACCGATGCCCTGGCAACGGTAGAACGGGCTCTGAGCGACGGGAGTTTTAAATGGTCATACGGCGTGGCGCCTCTGCCCGGCGTGGACAACGAACACAGCGCCCGCGGTCTTTCCACCACCAGCTGCGTGGTTGTCAACGGCTTCAGCGAGCATCCGGACGAGGCCAATATCTTTGCGGAATATATCATGTACGAGTCGGCGGTCACGCTTTATGACCGTACCGGCAAACTGCCCTGCATGGGCGGCGCGCAGGATGAAGCAACCGGCGCCCGCGATGTGGTGCGCATGATCTATATGGACAGCGCGTCGCTGCCGAAAATGATCACGCTGAGCAATTTCTGGATGGAACTGGAAATGGCCTATACCCGTGTGTGGAACGGGGCGGATCCTGAGGAGAGTCTGAAAAGCCTGGATGAGCAGATGAGGCTCCAGATGGAAAAGGAGAAATAATACTTTTTCACGAAAACAGCGGAGCGGCTGCGGGATAAGGGAAATACCGGCAGTGCGGATCTGTCAGCAAAAAACACTTGCAAGATGATCTGCACTGATATACTATAAAAATGATCTCTGAGAAGGCCTTTTCCCTGAGGGGAAGAGGAGCAGATCATGAAAAATATAATATGTCTGCCGGTGTTCGGCATGCTTTTGCTGACGTTGTTCGGGTGCGGTTCCGCACAGACTTATCTGAATGAACAGATGGATAGTGACGGCGGGGAGATGCAGACGGTATCGGAGCCGGCGGCGTTTCGCGCCGTGGAGGATGTACGCATCTTCTGTGTACATGTCAGCGGTTCGGTCCTGCGGCCCGGCGTCTATGAACTGCCGGAGGGGAGCCGTCTTTTTGAGGCGGTGGAGCTGGCGGGCGGTTTTTCCGCGGATGCGGATCAGGAGTATATGAATCTGGCCGAAGTGCTGGAGGACGGGAAACAATACCATATCCCCAGTCTGGAGGAAGCGGAGGCCCTGCGTGCCGGAGGCGGAACAGCTGCGGAAGAGGGGAGTTCGCCGTTTGACGCGGATGGAAAGCTGGATATCAACAGAGCAGGCGTCGAGGATTTCATGCGGCTGAACGGCATCGGCGAGAGCAAAGCCCGGGCCATTGTGGCCTATCGGGAAGAAAACGGACCGTTTGGCGCGATCGAGGAGATCAAAAATGTATCCGGGATCGGAGAAGGGACTTTTCAAAGATTGAAGGATCTGATCACGGTAAAGTGAAAGCATCTGATCCTGCCGGCCGGAAAACGGCAGCGGCAGTTTTGCGGGGGATAAGAAAATGGCAGAAAAGATATTGATCGTTGATGATGAAAAAGCCATCGTCAAGGGTTTGAAATACAGTATTGAACAGGACGGCATGGAAACCGATACGGCGTATGACGGGGAAGAGGCGCTGGCGCTTGCACAGAGCAACAGCTACGACCTGATCCTTCTGGACCTGATGCTCCCGAAGATCGACGGGATGGAGCTTTGCCGGCGGATCCGTGAATTTTCCGATGTGCCCATCATCTTTCTTACGGCAAAAGGCGATGACATGGACAAGATCATGGGCTTTGAATCCGGCGCCGACGATTATATTGTCAAACCCTTCAATATCCTGGAGGTAAAAGCAAGGATAAGGGTGTTTGTCCGCCGTTCCCGCAAAAAAGCCGCACCCCCCAAAGCGGGAGAGAAACTGATCGAAAAGGGAGATCTGCGTTTCGAGATCGATAACCGCAGACTCTTTATCCGGGGGACGGAGATCAATCTGACCACGAAGGAATACGACATACTGGAGCTTCTGGTGACCAATCCGGGTAAGGTGTTCAGCAGGGATATGCTCAAGGATATGGTCTGGGGCCCGGAATATCATGGGGATCCCCGCACGGTGGATGTGCATGTGCGGCGTCTTCGTGAAAAGATCGAGGAAAACCCCGGTTCTCCGAAATATGTCCAGACTAAATGGGGTGTGGGATATTATTATAAAGCATGAAGATCTTTGGCTTTCTGCGCAGTTTCCGGCTGCGCGTCTTTCTGATCCTGCTTCTGATCGCAGTGCTGGCTGCCGAAGTGATGCGTATGGGGATGCTGTACAATCTCTACGGAAGGCAGCTTGAGCAGTATGCGGTGCAGCTCGGCGTGGAACTTCGTATCTGCGGCGACCGCATGCGAGAAGCGGATTTCTTTGACGGGGTCTCCTCGGAAGCGGTAAATTCCAGGCTTCAACAGCTTTCCGACCGGTGTGAGGGCAGGGTTCTTGTTGTGGATTCCGGTTTTCATATCATAGCCGATACCTGGCAGACAGCTGTCGGCAGGATCCTCATCGACCGTAATGTGATCGAGGCCTGGCGCGGGAAGAAGCTCGTGCGCAGGGATGAAGGAGCGGACCGGATCCGCATGGCCTGGCCTGTGGTGGGAACGCGCGAGAGCGAAGAGGGCGAGCAGACCCTCGGTGTGATCTTGCTGAACGCTTCCACGGATACCATGAAGCATTATGCACAGGAGGCCGAAAGAAGGAGCCTTCTGATCGGGCTGCTGATCCTGATCAGCGCCATCTTCCTGGCCGCCTTACTGGGTTCGCTTCTGGTACGGCCTTTTGAACGCGTGGCAAGAGCAATGGACGATGTGGTGAGCTTTGACCAGGATCTGCCGGTGGTATCGGATTACCGCGAGACAAAGCAGATCGTCGATGCTTTTCATACCCTGCGGGGCAGACTGAAGGTACTGGATGATTCGCGGCAGGAATTTGTGAGCAATGTCTCCCATGAACTGAAGACACCCATCGCCTCCATCAAGGTCCTGGCGGACTCGCTGAACACACAGACGGATGTGCCGATCGAGCTGTATAAGGAATTCATGCAGGATATCAGCGCCGAGGTGGACCGCGAAAACGAGATCATCACGGACCTGCTGGAACTGGTGCGCATGGAACAGGGCGGAAGCGCCCTGCATGTGGAAAACGTGGATGTCAATACACTTCTTGAGCAGATCACAAAGCGTCTGGGACCGCTGGCACGAAAAAGCGAGGTGGATCTGATCCTGGACAGCAAGCGTTCCGTCAGCGCCGATATGGATCCCGTAAAGATGACTCTGGCCATCACCAATGTGATCGAGAACGGGATCAAGTATAATAAGCGTCCGGGCTGGGTACGCATCGTGCTGGATGCGGATCATCAGTATATGAAGCTGACGATCAGCGATTCCGGAACCGGCATACCGGAAGCGGAACAGGCACATATCTTTGAACGTTTTTACCGTGTGGACAAATCCCATTCCAAAGAGATCGGCGGGACGGGACTCGGGCTTGCGATCACAAGGAAAACCATTCTTCTGCACCGCGGTTCCATCGATGTGAAAAGCGTTATGGGAGAGGGGACGACGTTTACGATCCAGCTGCCGCTCGTTTATATCCGTGATACAGGGGAGAAGGCATGAAGACAGGAAGACGGAAATACATATCGATCCTTCTGATACTGCTTTTCGTATTTACGGCCTGCGGTGCAAAGGAAGAGAAAATGCCGGAGAGATCGGGCTTTAAGGTCTATTATCTGACGGAAGGCGAGACGGCACTGGAAGAGAAATACTATCAATGTACGGAAAGCTCCAGGGAGGAACAGATCGATGAGCTGCTGCGGCAGCTTTCCGGAGTACCGGAGGGCAGTGCGGGCAGCGCACCTCTGCAGATGGGATTTTCGCTGCGTGATTACGCTTTTGAAGGTGACCAGCTGGTGCTTTCGCTGGATGCAGGTTATCAGCGCCTGGATGCCGGGACCGAGATCCTTGTGCGGGCAGCGCTGGTGCGGACGCTGGCACAGGTCGCCGGCGTGGAGGGCGTGAGCATACTCGTGGACGGACAGCCCCTGATCGATGACGTCGGGATCCCGGCCGGGATGATGAAGGTGGACAGCTTTGTGCTCAATGACAGCGGTATGGAAGACAGCATACGGCGTACGGAACTGACTCTTTATTTTGCCAACGAGAACGGGGACAGGCTGAAAAGCTGCAGGCGTATCGTGGAATATGAGCAGAATATCCTTCCCGAGCAGCTTGTGGTGGAACAGCTCATCGCCGGAACAAAGGAGGAAGGCTGCCATCCCGTGATCCCGGAGGATACCAGGATATTGTCCGTTACAAATGACGAAGGGGTCTGCTATGTCAATCTGGACCAGACCTTCTTAAAGCCTTACGGAAGTGCCAAGCCGGAGGTGAGTCTGTACAGTATCGTGAATTCCCTGTCCGAACTGGGCAGTGTTCGCAGCGTGCAGTTTCTCATCAATGGTGAGAGCAATACCATGTTCCGCGAGCTGCTGGATCTGAACCGGCAGTATTCGAGAAATCTGGATCTGATCGAAGAATAAAAGCCTTCCGGCGATCCGGCCGGAGAGAGTAAAGCATAAAAGAACAGGGGAGTTTCATGAAGAGACCTTTATTCCTCCTCTGCATGCTTTTTCTTTTCGCAGCAAGACTCGTGCTGCACTTTTCACCACCACCGGAAAATCCTTACGAAAAACGCAGCAGCAAAATGCTGCGTGTTACGGGGACCGTTGAAAAGAAAGAGCGTAAAGGGGACAGTCGGCTATTCTGCCTGAAAGCCTGCGGCATCGCCGGGGCCGATCCAAAAACAAGAGAATTAAAGTGGGGGCTCATCTGTGAGGTCGACGGTCCGGAGCCGCCGATCGGCGCAAGGGTAGAGGTATACGGAAGCATATGGATCTATCCGCATGCCACCAACCCGGGAGAGTTTGATCTGTACAGCTATTATCTGTACCAGGGATACGGCGCGCGGATGAACGTTGAAAGCTTCCGGCTTCTGAGCGACAGCTATGACGGCTGGAGAGAGGGACTCTGGCAGCTGCGCTGTGAATGCGGGGAATTGTACGGCAGCATGCTCGGAGAAGAGGATGCTGCCGTGGCAAAGGCCATGGTACTGGGGGATCGCGGGGAATTGTCGCCGGAACTGAAGGAACTGTACCGCATCAACGGCATCTCACATATCCTTGCCATCAGCGGTCTTCATATCTCCCTGATCGGCATGGGCCTGTACCGTCTGTTAAGGAAGAGCAGTCTTCCGATCCTGCCTTCGGCCCTCATCGCACTTTTTGTATTAGTGAATTATGCGATACTGACCGGAGCCGGGACGTCTACCATCCGGGCGCTCATCATGTTTGCGCTGATGGCGGGAGCGGATGCGGAGCGGCGGAGCTATGATCTGCCGACGGCACTGGGGATCTCCGCAGCCAGTACGGTGCTGAGCAATCCGTATCTTATCCTGACTTCATCTTTCTGGCTTTCTTACGGCGCAGTCTTCGGGATCGCGGTCTTTGCACCGGCCCTCCGGGGAGAACTGCGGGCTTCGGGAAAGGAGCTTCACGCCTTACTGTCCGCGCTGCTCGGCAGCGTGGGCGTCACGCTCTTTACGCTGCCGATGATCCTGGCTTTTTATTTTGAAATGCCGGTATTCGCAGTCTTCCTAAATCTTCTCGTGATCCCGCTCATGAGCGTAGCCATGCTTTCCGCGCTGCTCATGCTGCCTCTGGGATTTCTTTATCTTCCGCTGGGAAGCCTTGCGGGCTATCCCTGTCATCTGGTGCTTTCCCTCTACCGTTTTCTCTGCGAGCGTATCGCGGAGCTTCCTTTCAGTACTTATATTGCCGGAAGGCCTCCCGAGTGGAAGATCATTTTGTGTCATCTGATCTATATTGCGCTGACCGCCGCAGATCTTCGTCTTGTAAAGAAGCTTTTGGAAAAGTGCGGAAGGAAAGCGGAAGGGGTCACACCGGTGAAGCTCCTGCTGGTCAAGAGTGCAGTCTGCATTCTGTGTCTTTTTCTGCTATTGGGCCGGAGCCGGCCGGATTTCCGCCTGACGATGCTGGATGTGGGGCAGGGGGACGGGCTCTGTATCGAAACAAAAGAGGCGGTCTTTATGATCGACGGCGGGAGCAGCTCGAAGGATCAGCTATATGAATACCAGCTGGGCCCTTTTCTCAAATACAGCGGGATCTCAAGGGTGGATTACTGGTTCGTGACGCATCCGGACAGCGATCATCTGAGCGGACTCCTGGACCTGCTTTCGGATGAAAACTGCCCGATCCGGATCGGAACGCTGGTACTGCCGGAGGCGAAGGGAGCCGCAGAGGATTTTGCCGAGCTGATCGAAGCGGCCGGAAAAAAAGGCTGCCGCATCCTCTGGAATGCTTCGGGAAGAAGTATGGAGTCACAAGGGCTGTGCATATCCTGTCTTCATCCGGCAGCCGGGGCGGCTTATGCGGATGTGAACGCCTATTCGCAGGTGCTGAAGGTGGAATACGGTGATCTATCCCTGATCCTCACCGGGGATGCCACAGCGGAAAGCGAACAGGAGATACTTCGGAGGATACGGAACGGAGAACTGAAGGATACCGGGGAGATCGATGTGCTGAAGCACGGACATCACGGATCTTCAACGAGTTCGTCAGAGGAATGGCTGACATATCTCCGGCCGCGTACCGCACTGATCTCCTGCGGAAAGAATAACCGCTACGGGCATCCGCATAAAGAAGTCATGGAGCGGATTTCCGCGCTTGGCTGCGAAGTATTTCGTACCGACCGGGACGGGGCCGTGATTGTAACAGCAGATGAAATTCATGCATTCTGTCGTGAATAATCGACCATTTGTCAGATAATGAATACAGGAGGACAAATGAGAGCTATGATGAACGCAGTGATAGACAAAGCATCCGTCCGGATGACAGAGAACATATTAACGACCAAACACAGTTTCTTCTAAGGAGGCAGACATATGAGTTATGTAGGAGGTATTCTGGTATTTATCATGATCGTAGCAGTGCTGGCGCTGATCAAATACGAGATCCGCTATAATCTGTGGAAAGGTGTGGACAAGGACGGTGATGCGCTCCGGAACAGACGGATCGAACGGGAGCGGAGGGAAGGAAGAAACGACAGCGTGGAAAACCTTGCAGACAGATATCGCAGTTAATGAATGGATCATAAAAGCCGGTGGAAAAACTGCTGGCTTTTTGCTATGATATTTCCAATGTTTTGGAAAAGAAGGGAAACGGCTTGAACTGCAAAGAGTGTGGAGCGAAAATCGAAGAAGGAGATAAATTCTGTCCCGACTGTGGGATACTGCTGGTGACTTCGCCGGAAGGCGCGGTTGATCCCATAAGGATAAAGGCGCGGGGGAAATGGGATGTGCTCATCAGGACGGCAGCTACTCTGAGCCTGCCGCTGTTTTTGGGGATCTGTCTGTTCCTGATCATCAATGTAAAGGGAAAGGTGGAGACGGAAGCGGCCAAAGCTGCAGAGTTATTCGAAACAAGGTATGATCTGCATGATCAGTTACACCTTGCGAACCGATATCTGGAGGATCTGGATTACAACAGAGCGGTATCTGCGTTTCAGCTGGTACTTTCCATAGATCCCAAATACAGCGAAGCGTATATGGGCATGGCTGATGCCTATATCGGAATGGGAGATTATGAAAAGGCGATCGAGATCCTCCGCCTTGCGGAAGAGGAAACCCCGGAGAGCCGTTTTGAAAACAGGAGAGCCGAGCTTGAAGCGCTATGGAATACTGTGGCAACGCTTGACGGCATGGTAGTGATCGCGGATGATGACATAGATTATTCCAACAACAATCCGCTGAGCGGAGCCGATATCCATCTGGAGAAAGCCGACTATCATTTTTCAGCGGATGCCACTGCAGACAGAAAGGGATATTATCATTTTGAGGGGCTTCATTTCGGCGAATACATAATGACAATATCGGCCCGGGGCTATGCGCAGTATGTCCGTAATGTATTCATATATGAGATGCAGACGGAAGTATATAATGCAACGGCGGAGCTGATCCCGAATGATATGACGGGCAGCGGGACGGCTTCGGGAAAGATCATTGATGCCTTGCAGGGCTTCGGTGTCCGCGGCCTGACTCTGAATATACGAGAGGGGGCAAATAATACTTCTTCCGGGATCATTGCCAGAGTGACCACGGGGGCGGACGGATATTATGATACTCCGGAGCTGCCTGCGGGAATGTATTCCGCAGAGATCGTTGATGAGCGCAATTCCAGTGAAAAATACATAGACGGTCTGATCAATATAAAGATCCTTGGCAGCCGGAACATAAGTGAGCAGAACGGGACTGTCAGCACCCAGCTTCTGACAGGTCAGATCCGTGTGGTCCTGAGCTGGGGTGCTACTCCGAGTGATCTTGACTCACATCTGTTTGCACAGCTTGATTCCGGAGATTCCTACCATACCTGCTACTATCAGAAGGAAGCGAAACGCTCGTACGGAAACAGCCGCTACGCCGCGCTCGATCTGGATGATACAGACTGTTACGGTCCGGAGACTACAACGATCTACAGTCAGGACAACGGTGATTATACCTTTGTTGTTTATGATTTCAGCAGGGTAAGCATACAGGATATAGCCGGATCCGGGGCGGTCGTTCAGGTCTATATGGGGAATTCGTCAATGCCGGATTACACCTTTTACGCGCCTCGGCTAAACGGCTTTGTATGGGAAGTGTTCAGTTACGACAGCCGTGAGGGGAAGATCACAGCGCTGAATAATATGGCGGATGAATCGAAGTACGGAACTGCTGCCTTTAGAGGTGAAGATTATTACGATTACTACTGATCAGGGAAGGATGGAAAGGAGATTGACCGGGTAACGCTATGTTTTGTCAAAAATGCGGAAACAGACTTGAAGAAGGAGACGCTTTCTGCGGAAATTGCGGGAAAATGGTCGGCACTGTCAGAAAGGACGAAGAGGCATCCGTTTCCGGCCCGGATGTCAGGAAAGAAGATATCGGGGAGAAGGCCGAAAAGCCGCAGAAGAGCAGTCCGGGTAACAGGGCGGGAACGCTGATCTATGCGGCGGTATGTCTGCTCATAGGACTGCTGGCCCTGATTTTAACACTTGTCTATGTACATCTCAATTCGCCGGAAAAAAGGATAGAATATCGTCTTACAGAGGGCTTTGAATATCTGAAGTCGCATGACTGTAATAAAGCTGCAAAAGCTTTTGAAGAGGCGATAGCCATAGATCCCCGGGATCCCGTCGCATATCAGGCGCTGACGGATGCCTATATCGGAATAGATAAGCCCGGCAGATTGAAAGATCTGAAAGAGGATGCATCGGAGGAACTTGCAGAAACAGATTATGAGCATCTGAAAACATATATAACAGATGCGCTGGAAACACTGATCCTTGAAGAAAAACGAAAAGAGGATCCCGAACGTGTGCTCGAATATGTTGATATTCTCAGAGCGATCGATAATAAAAAGGCGGATGAACTGTCTTCCGGAATGTCATCTCAGTGATCCCGTAAAGAGAGGGAAAAGAAAGCACTGCCATATCATTGAACGGATAGCAGCCGGTAGGCGGGAAAACCGGAGCTGGTCCTGATGTTCATATCCTTATCGAGAAAGAGCGCTTCGGCATCGTCGGAGCGCTCGATCAGTTTCAGCCCTTCTTCCGTTCCCAGGACAAAGCAGGCTGTGGAAAGGGCATCGGCCTCTGTTGCATCTTTACAGATGATGCTTACGGAAAGCAGCCCGTTATCTGCCGGGAAACCGTTCTGCGGATCCAGGATATGATGATAGAAATGATCTTCTGATGTGAAGCAGCGCTCGTATACCCCGGAGGTGACGACGGAAGTGTCGCTGAGTTCTATGGTGAGCAGGGCTTCGCCGCCGCCAAAGGGTTTTTCGATACCGACACGCCAGGGTGAGCCGTCCTCTTTGGACCCGATGAGAGTCACATTGCCGCCAAGGTTGATGATACCGCTTTTCACCTTCAGCTCGGTCCGGATCTTTTCTTTCAGATAGTCGGCGATATAGCCTTTCGCGATATAACCCAGATCCAGACGGGTATCCGGATCCTTCAGCAGCAACCCAGTATCGCTCAGTTCCACATTTTCTATACTGACATGGGACAGCTGATCACTGACAGCTTCGGGTGAAGGGGGCGTGGGATCCTCGGAGTGAAAATCCCAGAGAGCGCTCACGCTGCCGATCGTGGGATCGGCGGCACCTCCGCTCAGTTTGCAGAAATAAAGGGCGCGGGAAAGAACATTGCGCATATCCACGGAAAGGGGGTATTCTTTCTGCCCTTCCGCAAAGCTGTGATTGAGTTTAAAGAGTTCGCTTCCTTCGGAAGGGGAAAAGCAGGCTTCCAGCTCGTCCATCCATTGGCGGCATTTTTCTTTTGCGGCAGCTTCATCCGTGATCCCGTAAAGCTGTAATTCCACATAAGTATCAAAATAAAAACCGTCGATCCGGCAGACGGAAGCGGCCCTGTGTTCGTCTCCGCAGGAGCATAAGATCAGAAGGTTTAAAATTGTAAGGATAAGGCAGGCAAAGTGCTTTTTCATAAATGACATATAGGCCGTCGGCCTTCTGGTGGATTCAGCTTCTTTTTTCTCGTTTGTGTTTTGCCTTCGTTAAGTGCCGGCAGTATTGCTCATGTCCGGGAGGGTTCCAGACTCATATGCCGGTTCATGCAGGCATGAGCGTCATATGAGCTTTTGTCCCCGGCATTATATTATCACGGAGGAGGATTTTTGTCAGTAAGTCAGGACATCCTGTGGTTCCGGTGAAGCACTTTCCGGATAAACGGACCAAAGACGCGGAATGTTTGGACCTTCCGTCATCCCACTACATATTGTTTGTATATGCTTGCGGAGGTGGGAGATTTAGTGTATAATTGCCAGGTTGGAGGATGCGGATGAGACGGATCGCTTTGGGAATCGCGTCGGTAGTATTTATGCTCTGCGCCTGCGGGGAGGAAGAGAAACCGGCCGGCGCGGAAGGGACTGCTACGCCCACGCCGATAAGCTACAGCTATGCGACGGAAGCAGCGCTCAGGGCTGCCGTAAGTGAAAAGGAACTTACGGCGGAAAACTGGTCGGATTATCTCGGCTTTACCGAAGTGGAAGATGACCGTGAGATCGGTGAAGAGAAGCTGATCCAGTACCGTGAGCTTTATGTGCTTACAACGGCTGGCTTCGGGATGGAGGTCAGCGAGGATTTTTCTGCGTCTTTTTCCTATACCGGGGATTGGATCATCTATTACCGCAACCCCGATACGAACGAGATCCTCTGGAGTGTTCCGGGAGAACCCGGAGACTACAGTGACGAAAAAGAGATCCGCGAGCTCTATTCTGGAGGTTCCACCGGGGAACTGGACCGTGTTTATACCGGCGGAGGCGTGGATACCATATATAATGAAGGACATGCCGTGGTGGAAGAGATCCGCGAGATACAGACGACGGAGCTGAAGTCCATACACGGGAAAGTGCGTTTCTGTGAGGTGCCGCAGGAACTGTGGAACAGCGGAGATATGCGCTTCTTACTTGGGAAAGGCGGCGGCTCGGTCTATCGTTATTACGAAGACGGCAGGCTTTTCAAGAGCAGCGATCCCGCTCAGGAAGGGGAGGAGCAGGAGCCTGCGGAGGGATATTCTCCCTTTATGACATTTCTTTCACTGATCGACTGAGTGTGACAGAGAATGTGAGATAAGAAAAGAGAGGAGCAGGAGCCTGCGGAAACGGAGATGCGGCAGAGTACGGCACAGAGCAGTATCTACGCATCCTGTCCGATAGGATAGCCGGCTGAGTTCAAGCTCACTGAATATGGCGGAGAAAAAGGAAAAAAGTAAAAAAGAAGAAAAGGCAACACTTACGGAGGATCTCCGAAGCGGAAGCTTTCACCGTGTCTATCTGCTGTTCGGCAGCGAGAGTTATGTTCAGGCCCAGGCGCTGAAGAAACTGCTCTCTGCGCTGGTACCGCAGGATGACGATATGAATTTTACCCGTCTGGACGAGAAGAACGCGACGCCGGAGCAGCTGATCCCGCTGGCGGAGACCATGCCGTTTTTTGCGGAGAGGCGTGTGATCCTCGTAAGCGACAGCGGACTTTTCAAAAAAAGCTGTCCGGAGTTGGAGGAATATCTTCCGACGATGCCGGAGAGCTGTGTTTTGATCTTTTCCGAGAAGGAAGCGGACAAGCGGCTGAAGCTTTACAAGACCGTTTCCGGCATGGGCGTCTGTGAGGAATTTGTCCCTTTGGATGAAGAAGGGATACAAAAACAGGTGGTAAGGATATTGAAGCAGGAAGGGCGGAGCATGAACAGGGCCGGCTTCGAACACCTCCTGAACCGCGTCGGCACATCGATGCAGGATATCTGCATTGAGCTGGAAAAACTCATCTGCTATACCGCCGGCCGCGAGATGATCACGACGGAGGATATCGATGCGGTGGTAACGCCCCGGCTGGAGGAGCGGGTCTTTGACCTGACTAATGCCATAGCCGAAAAGAAGAGAAAGAAAGCCCTGGACTGTTATTATGAACTGCTTATGCAGCGTACGGCGCCGATGCTGCTGCTCACGCTGCTTTCCAGGCAGTTCCAGACGATGTTCACCGTCAAGAGCATGCGGGCGCGCGGTTTTGACGCATCAACGATCGCATCGCGGGCAAAGCTCCATCCCTATGCAGTCAAAAAGAGCGAACAGCTTTCGTCTCGTTTCTCAACGGAGGAGCTGAAAAGAGCCCTGAACGACTGCCTGGAGGCGGAGGATGCCATCAAGAGCGGACGCATGAGTGACAAGCTGAGTCTGGAAACCCTGATCATAAAATACTCGTAGGAGGAAAGAGAAAATGATCAAAGTAGTGATGCTGATCCTGTTTTTCGGGATCATGGTCGCCGTGGGACTCTATTCCCGGCGGCATGCGACAAATGTGAACGACTTCGTGCTTGGCGGACGTAAGGTGGGACCGTGGCTGACGGCTTTCGCCTTTGGTACTTCGTACTTTTCAGCCGTGGTATTTGTAGGTTACGCAGGACAGTTCGGTTATAAATACGGCATTGCCGCGACCTGGATCGGTATCGGGAACGCCTTTATCGGTTCGCTTTTAGCCTGGGTGGTGCTGGGACGCCGCACCAGGATCATGACCAAGTTCCTGGATGCCAAGACCATGCCGGATTTCTTCGGCAAGCGTTACCATTCGAAGGCGATGCGGATCGCAGCTGCTTTTATCTCCTTTATATTCCTGATCCCGTATACCTCTTCGGTATTTAACGGTCTGTCACGCCTCTTCGGCAAAGCTTTTGACATCCCGTATGAATACTGTGTCATCGCCATGGCACTGCTCACCTGCATATACGTGATCCTGGGCGGTTATATGGCCACGGCTATCAATGATTTCATCCAGGGCATCATCATGATCGGAGGAATCATCGCCGTGATCGTTTCGATCCTGAACGGTCAGGGCGGCTTTCTCAACGCCCTGAAAGAACTGTCGCAGATCCCCACGGATCCAGCGGTGACCACTCCGGCACTTGCGGACAGCCAGGGACTTTTCGCAAGCTTCTTCGGACCGGACCCCGTGAATCTGCTTGGTGTCGTGATCCTGACTTCCCTGGGAACCTGGGGCCTGCCGCAGATGGTGCAGAAATTCTACGCGATCCGCGACGAGAAGGCGGTAAAGACAGGTACCGTGATCTCTACGGTCTTTGCGGTGATCATTTCCTGCGGCTGCTATTTCCTGGGCGGTTTCGGAAGGCTGTTTGATGATGTTGTAGCCAGGAACGATCAGGGCGGCGTGCTTTACGACAGTGTTATCCCTTCCATGCTTGCTACTCTGCCCGAGATCCTGATCGGTGTCGTGATCATGCTGGTGCTTTCGGCCTCCATGTCCACGCTGGCTTCGCTGGTGCTCACGTCGTCGTCCACCATCACCATCGACCTGATCAAGGATAATATCGTAAAGAAGATGGATGAGAAGAAGCAGATCATCACGATGCGTCTCTTTCTGGTGGTCTTCATCGTGCTCTCCGTGGTGATGGCCTTAAAGCCTCCCGCACTCATCGCACAGCTCATGGGTATCTCCTGGGGCGCGCTGGCGGGTGCATTCCTTGCGCCTTTCCTTTACGGCCTGTACTGGAAGAAAGTCACCAGAGCTTCCGTATGGAGCTGCTTTGTTGTGGCCATTGGCATCACCGTGATCAACCTGTTCCCGGCGACCCAGTTTATCAAGAGTCCCATCAATGCCGGTGCCATCGCGATGATCGCAGGTCTCATCGTGGTTCCTCTTGTAAGCCTTATCACGCCGAAGATGCAGGAGGGTGAGATCAAGTTTGTATTTGACTGCTATGAAGAAAAGCATATGGTGGAGCAGCGTTATGCCCTGCCTTCGGAAGCGGATGCCGGTAAGGCAGCTGCAGCTCCTTCCGCGGATAAGAAAGCTGCCGCAAAAAATGCAGCCGGCGGATCCAATAAGAAAAAGAAGAAAAAATGATTCAGCCTGCGGGGGCTTAGGCTCCCGCAGAAAAAAAGAGCCGTATATGACGGAGGATGATGATCATGCAGGAAAATCAGGTAGATCCGGCGCTTCTGGAATTTCTGGATGCGGAGGAACCGAAAGAAAAACTGGAGGTACTCTCCAGGATCGCGGAGGTACTCAGCGACCGGAGCCTTACTTCCATTGAGATGAGTCTTGGGATGGAGCCGCAGAAGGACGAGCCCGACAGCAGGATCCGGCGGATCCGCTATGTGCTGGAAACGAAGGAGAAGTACGAGAGAGGGAGAAGATAGATGGCATACGAGCTGGATAAAAAGCTTGTGATCGGCGTTTCTTCGCGGGCACTCTTTGATATGTCCATGGAGAACGATATCTTTGAACGGCAGGGAGTGGAGGCTTTCTGCAAATATCAGGTGGAGCATGAGAACGAGGTACTCGGTCCCGGTCCGGGCTTTGCACTGATCCGCTCGCTGCTGCATATCAATAAGCTGCCGGGACAGGAAGGGCGCGTGGAGGTGATCATCATGTCGCGTAACAGTGCGGACACCTCTCTGCGTGTATTTAATTCCATCGAGCATTACGGCCTGGATATCACGCGTGCGGCGCTGGCCAGCGGCGCGCAGCTGGCGCCTTACCTCAATGCTTTTAAGACAGATCTCTTTCTGTCGGCCTATGAGGACGACGTGACCAGCGCGATCCGCGCCGGTATCGCTGCCGGCGTGATCTACAGCGACGGCATCCATCATTACAGCATTCCGGAAAAGGAGGAGAAGGCGCAGATCCGTATCGCCTTTGACGGGGATGCGGTGCTCTTTTCCGATGAATCGGAGCGTATCTTCCAGGAAAACGGACTGGAGGCTTTTGAGGCAAATGAAAGGGAGAATGCGAAGGATACCTTGAAACAGGGACCTTTTGCGAAGCTGCTAAAGACCATCTCCGATCTGCAGAAGGAATTCCCGCCGGACAAGGTTCCCATCCGTACGGCACTTGTCACTTCAAGGAACGCCCCGGCGCATGAGCGCGTGATACGAACGCTCCGGGCCTGGAACGTTCGTATCGACGAGGCTTTCTTTCTGGGCGGAGTATCCAAAAAGGATGTGCTGGAAGCCTTCGGTGCACAGATCTTTTTTGATGATCAGGCGGTGCATACGGAGCGGGCGAGCGAAGTAGTGCCGGCGGCAAGGGTTCCCAGCGCAGGCAGGGAAGAAAGAAAAGATTAAAGCTCCGCACACACGCACAGCCGAGCGGTACCGCGGCGTAAAAGAACGGCGGTATACGCCGCTAACTGTGTGCGAAGCTGAAAACAACAGCTTTATGGAGTGAGATATGAAGATTTCAGAGATATTTGAGAAGGATACGCCCACATTATCCCTGGAGGTATTTCCGCCCAAAAACGATGAGGTTTATGACAAGGTGGAGAAGGCCACAGAGGAGATCGCGCGGCTTAAGCCGGATTTTATGAGCGTGACCTACGGCGCAGCAGGCAGTACGAGAAAGTATACCGTCGACAGCGCAAAACTCATTCAGAAAGCCGGTGTGACGGCGCTGGCGCATCTGACCTGCGTCAACGCCTCCGAAGAAAGCATAAAGGAGCAGCTTGAAAGGCTGAAAGAGGCCGGGATCGAGAATATCCTTGCACTCCGGGGCGATCTGCCCGAAGGCGTGGAAGGGACGGATGACTGGGTGTTCAAACACGCCAGCGAGCTGATCCCCGTGATCCGCAAATACGGGGATTTCTGTATCGGCGGCGCCTGCTATCCGGAAAAGCATCCGGAAGCGGCGGATATGAAAACGGATATCGCCAATATAAAGAAAAAGACGGATGCGGGCTGTGAATTCCTGACCACGCAGATGTTTTTTGACAATAATATCTTTTATAACTATCTCTACCGTCTGCGGGAAGCCGGCGTGACGGTCCCTGTGGTGGCCGGGATCATGCCTGTGACCAACGCAAAGCAGATGGAGAGGATACTGAAGCTTTCCCAGGCCTTTATACCACGGCGTTATGTCGCACTTCTGGACCGTTTCGGGAGCGAGCCGGAAAAGATGAAGCAGGCAGCTATTGCCTATGCAACGGACCAGATCCTCGATCTGCTCTGTAACGGCATCGAACATATCCATATCTATACCATGAACCGGCCGGAGGTGGCGGCAAAGATCCAGGAGAACCTTTCCGAGATCATTCCTTCCTGCAGGAGGGGCTGATGGATCCCACGGTACAGATCTGGATCGCGGAATCCGAAAAGCTGGATATTTCCATGCGGGAAGTGCGGCGTTATCTGGGATACAGCCGTATGGCGATACAGGAGCCCACGGAGGAGGATGATACACAGATCTCGGAGGTGATCGAAAGCGTAAGGCCCATCATCGCCGGAAAAGCCTGCTATTGCCGTTATCCCCTTAAACTTACCGAAACGGATATCGTGGAACTTCCTTACGGAAGCGTTCACAGCTCGCATCTTTACGAGCGTCTGCGCGGCTGCAGTGAACTCTGGATCTTTGCGGCCACCATCGGAGCGGCTTTTGACCGGATGCTCGCCAGGGAAAGCCTGCGTTCCATGACAAAGGCAGCTCTTCTCCAGTCGGTGGGTGCCGCAGCGATCGAAGCGGTGTGCGATGCGCTGAATGCAGAGCTTGCGGAGATCGCCGAAAGCGAAGGAAAAAGCCTTTGCCCCCGTTACAGTCCGGGCTATGGCAACTATTTACTGGAAAACCAGAAAGGAGTATTTGCGCTGCTCAATCCGTCAAAGCATATCGGACTGAGCCTGACGGACAGCCTGCTCATGAAGCCGGAAAAATCCGTGACGGCGCTGATCGGCATTAGGGATAAGACATGATAACCATACAGCTCTCACAAACGGATATGATACTTCTTCTGGCGCTTCTGACCGTGGCTGCGGGCGTGGTCTGCTTTGCGGGCTTCCGCATCTATAAGCTGGCCCTGGCGCTGATCGGCTTTGCCGTGGGCTTTTCCCGTTCGCAGTACTGGCTTTCCTATCTGACGCTGCCGGAGACCACAACGCTGATCCTGCAGCTGGTGATCGCGCTCTTATGCGCCGTCCTCTCCTGGTGCTTTGTGCGCCTGGGGATCTTTATCGGCGCCTATCATTTCGCACAGCTGCATATTTCGGCCATACTGACTTCACTGCTGGCGCAGCAGCTGGATATCCCGGATATCGCCTATCCGCTTTTTTCCGCGGCAGCCGGAGCGGGTATCGCCTGGCTCTGTGCTTACATTGCCGTAAAAGCCGAACGTCCCGTTGTGGTGATCCTCACCTCCGTACTGGGAGCGTTTGCCGCGGTAGAGATCCTGCGCTGGCTCTTGCCTTTTCTTCCGGTGGATACACAGGCGATCCAACAGCTTCCGGAGCTGGTATTTCTGGTCGCAAAAGCGCTGCTGGCACTGGCCGGGATCGCGGTGCAGCGGCCCGTGGGGAAATAGACTATGGGGATCGCAGATGCTTTAAAAAATTGGAAACTGGCACCGAGTGCCGAAAATGACCGGGATCTGGTGGATGCAGTGAATGCCACCGAACTGGATACTTCCCTGCTTTCCGCAAAGCTGAGGGGCTATCAGCTCTTCGGCGCAAGATATATCCTGAAACAGAAGCATGTACTCCTCGGTGACGAGATGGGCCTCGGAAAGACGATACAGGCCATCGCCGTGATCGCACATCTGTCCGCAAAGGGGGCAGGTCGTTTTCTTGTGGTCTGTCCCTTAAGTGTCATGGTCAACTGGGCCAGGGAGATCGAAAAGCATTCCCTTTTGAAAGCTGTAGCCATCCATGGGAACGACCGCGGGGAGGAATATGAACGCTGGCGGACGGAAGGCTGCGTGGGCGTGACCAGCTATGAGACCCTGGAACGGCTGCCGATGAAGGAGATCAAAGCACTGGATATGCTGGTGGTGGATGAAGCCCATAATGTGAAGAATTCTAAAGCGCGGCGTACGCAGAACGTGCTGCTGCTGGTACAGAAGGCGGAACGCGTGCTCTATATGACCGGAACACCGCTGGAAAACCGCCTGGAAGAGATGCGCTATCTGATCGAGAGCATCGACCATGCCACCGGCGTGAAGCTGAAGATGCTTCCGTCCGTGATGAACAAGCAGTTTGCGGATATGATCAGCCATGTCTATCTGCGGCGCAACCGCGAGGATGTGCTGACCGAGCTTCCGGAGCTCATCGAGACCGAAGAGTGGATCGAGATGAACGAGACGGAAAAGAAGGCCTATAAAGAGAGTCTGAAAAGCAAAAACTTCATGGCGGTGCGGCGTATCTCCTGGAATGCCGGGGAAGCCAGCGGAAAGCTTACGCGTCTGAAAGAGCTCTGCGAAGAAGCAAAGGAAGACGGACGCAGGGTGCTGGTCTTTTCCTATTTTCTGGATACGCTGGAGATCTGTGAGAGTGCACTGGGAGCAGACTGTGTGGGAAGGATCGACGGCGGCCTGTCGCCCCTGAAACGACAGGAGCTGGTGGACCGTTTCAGGGAAGCCTCGGACGGAGCCGTGCTCCTGGGACAGGTGACCGCGGCCGGTGTGGGACTCAATATACAGGCGGCTTCCGTAGTGATCTTCTGCGAGCCGCAGTTAAAACCCTCTATGGAGGAGCAGGCCATTGCAAGGGCCTACCGCATGGGGCAGGAGCGGGGCGTGACGGTCTACCGCCTGCTCATAAAGGACGGCATTGACGAACGCATCCTTGAGATCCTGAAGGAAAAACAGAAGCTTTTTGAGAACTACGCCGACCGTTCCGTGGTCGGTGATGAAGATATGAAGAAGAACCGCGAGGCCTATATCCAGGAAGTGATGGAAGACGAGCTTAAGCGGCTGGAGGGGAAGGATACGGAAGGAGTTCCTGGGGTTGAAGCGCATACGGCTGCGGAAGAAGCTCCGGCCGTGGAGGAGCATGCGGCTGTGAAGGGAATGCCTGCGGCGGAGGAGAGTCCGCGCGGAGAAGCATCGAACAGTGAAACGCTTCCTTCAGAGATAGAGCCTGCTTATTCTTCTACGGAGCAGGAGAAGGATCAGGGAGCAGCACCGCCTCCGGATAATAATCCCTGATCTCTTCGGAAGAAAAACGGCGGATGCGCTCATCCATGCGCGCGATCCCTTCTTCGGTATTTTCTTTTGTCATGATGCAGCGCCCTGCTGCCATGTCCTCAAAAAGCTTAAAGTTCACTTCCGGAGAAAAATGCGACACATCCATGTAATTATCCAGCTCGCAGTAAGTTTCCTCTGCAAAAAAGGCGTAGAGCTTTACATTATCACAGTCGGAAAAGGCCGTGCTTAAGCGGCGCAGCAGTTCACGATCCGCTTCCAGTTCGCCACCGCGTAACTCCTGATCCCACCATAAAAGGGAGGAGGGAGGGAAGAAGAGTACGAATTCCGTTTCCGGATGGGCTTTGATCCGTTCCTTTAGCATGCGGAGGTTTTCGGGCAGGTATTTCAGCAGTTCTTCCACGGGCTGCATCTCTTCAAAGCTCTCCGCGGGTTCATAGTGTATGATCATGGCCTCAGCCGAAAAAGTCTTGGTCCGGTACCAGTCGTAGGCTTCCCCCTCGTCATAATCCAGCACGGTATTGCAGGCCAGCTGCAGAGGGATCTTCTTTAAGAGCACATCCTTGTTCCATAGGTATTTTCCGTCATTTAAGGGATTTCGGTCCAGCAGGAAGGAATAGTCAAAGCCGTCCAGAGTGGCAGACGGATCCGCGCAGAGTATGGATTTGTCAATGCAGTAGAAGACTCTTTCGAGTTTCTGCGCTTCAAAGGCGCGGTCCATATAAAAGCAGAGTTCGGCGTTGCTGCCGCCCGCGCGTATCGCTTTTACGGCTTGGTTGCCATAGAGTTCTTCGATCCAGTGTGTATTGGTATTCTCCACGAGGGAATTGCCCAGGACGATGCTGTCGTAGGAAAAGTGGTCGAGGGTGCCGGCGACCTGCCAGTCCCGGTCCTGAAGCACGGCCTTCATGTTCCCGAGCGGTGCGTGATAATGGTAAAAAGGATCAAAGAGTATCACGATCCCGGCAATGGCAGCCAGAAAGAGCAGGCTTGATAAGGCAAGCCTTTTCAGAAAGCGTATGTTGTTTTTCTCACCTGTATCTGACATATTTTTCATACCTGTAAGTATTTCTTTTTCAAAGCTGTAGGCATTCTCTTTTCAAAGCTATATGGTATTTCCTGTTCAAAGCTGTAATAATTCCATTTTCATGCCTGTAAGTATTTCCGGATCGATCCTGCTTTATATTCCTGCGCTGATAATTCTGTTGAAAAATGATACGGATCGGATTTTATCAATGCCGGAGAGCTGATCTGCCGGGGCTGTAATTTCTTCCTGCTCATTCGGTCAGTAAGCAGCCGAAAGTCAGAAGTTAAAATACAGGAAGGTGCTCACCTGGTTCAGCGAGACCACCTCGCAGGCAAAGAGCAGTGCCAGGAGCAGGGTAAAGCGGAAACGCCATCCCTTTGCGGCTTCGTCCTCCACGAGCTGACGGGCGTTCCTGCCGTGAAGAAGGAAGGCGGCGATGAGCAGCAGGACAGCGAGCAGGCCGATGCAGACGTATGCGCTGTACTGCGGGGCAAGGGCTTCCACGGCTCTTGTGATCATGTAAAACTCAGGCACTACCGCCAGGCAGGAGCAGAGCTCCGGGAAGAAGTGCACGCCGGCCGGGGTGAACATCGCCTTCAGCATGCGCAGCATAAAATCGATGCTGCCGCTGCGGAATATCATCTGTGATATAACAATAAATACAAAGGTGAAGAACCAGGAAACAAAACCCTCTTTCAGGCGGAAGTGTTTCCTGCGGCTGTAGAGTACGCCCAGGCCCTGCAGGGCGCCCCAGATCACGAAGGTCCAGGCAGCACCGTGCCAGAGGCCGCTTAAGACAAAGACCAGGAAGATATTGAAGGCGGTACGGAACTGCCCGCAGCGGCTGCCGCCCAGGGGGATATAGACATAGCGTGTAAAAAAGCGCGTCAGTGTCATATGCCAGCGGCTCCAGTGCTCCCGTATGCCGTGGGCTTTTAAAGGAGAGTCAAAATTCTCCGGCAGGGAGAAGCCGAACATGGAAGCAAGCCCCCTGGCCATATCGCAGTAGGCACTGAAATCGAAATAGAGCTGGATCGCATAGCAGAGTGCCACCATCCAGGCGGAAGGCGTATCGATCCAGTAGATCTTTTCAAAACCGAAATCCACCACGCGTCCGAAGAGATCCGCGATCAGCATCTTTTTTGCAAGACCGAGGATGAAGAGGGAGATGCCTTTGGAGAAGCGGCCGCTGTCGAAGCGTCGGAGGGAAAGGTCGCGGAACTGCGGAATGAGCTCGTCGGAGAGTACGATGGGTCCCGCGATGAGCTGGGGGAAGAAACAGACGTAGGCAGCGTATTCGTCAAAACGGAGAGCTTTTTCGGGCGTTCGGTAGGTATCGATCAGGCAGGAAAGCTGCTGCAGGGTATAGAAACTGATGCCCAGGGGCAGGAGGATGTTCTTTAAAGGATAGTCTTTTCCGGCCAGGTCATTGATGATGCCGATCAGAAAGTCCGTATATTTAAAATAGCCCAGCAGTCCGAGATTGGCGGTGATGCCCAGGACGAGCAGGGCTTTTCTTCCTTTTCGGATATGCCGCAGTGCGAGGATGAAGAGATAGTTCACCGCGATGCTGGATAGGATGAGGATCAGATAGGCCGGGTGAAAATAGCCGTAAAAAAACAAAGAAGCCGCACAGAGGAACCAGAGGGAAGGGCGGTGAAGTTTAATGCGGTTCAGCCCGTACCAGCCAAGCAGCGTCAGCGGGAGAAAGGCAAATATGAAGATTGCGGAATTAAATAGCATCGAAACCCTCCGGGATCCGCTTACGGCATTTTGCAAACGCCGGCATACGGCAGTCTTTTCCCATTAAGGAAAACATACCGTACAATTATATGATGCGGCTGTGAAAAAGGCAAGGCGATACGTGATCGTAAGGCTTGCTGTTTGGTGGCAGACAGGCCGCTGAACGTAACTCATAGGGCCCTGGTGGGTAAAATCCGGATTGACCCTGACAAAATTATATAATAAGATTACAAATGGACGGACAGTGTATTTTTGACAGGCTGCAGGCACATTACATTCAGTGGCTGGCAGGCCACCGAGCAGTCACGATGCAGGGTTCCGTCACAGCATGGGAAACGGGAGTATATGATATGAATATCCTGGAACAGATCCAAAGCGGATTTACGATCTTTGACGGAGGCTGCGGCACGATCCTGCAGGCGGCCGGTCTGGCCCCCGGCGAGCTGCCGGAACGCTGGAACATCTCTCACAGCGATGTGATCAGGAAGATGCATTTTGATTATCTGCTGGCCGGAGCACACATCTTAAAGACGAACACCTTCGGCGCCAGTCTGAATAAGTTTTCCGAAGAAGAACTGAAACAGATCATCGCGGCAGCCATCGGAAATGCCCGTGCTGCGATAAAAGCGGCTGAGGAAAAGCGGTCTCCTGACGGAACGGAGGCGGATTTTTCCCATGTTGCGAAAGATCATTTTGTCGCGCTGGATATCGGCCCTCTGGGGAAGCTCCTAAAGCCCCTTGGAGATCTGGATTTTGAAGATGCTTACCGGCTCTTTTTGAGGACCGTGGAGATTGGTACGGAAGCCGGCGCGGATCTGGTCCTGATCGAGACCATGAATGATATCTATGAGGCAAAAGCGGCGATCCTTGCAGCGAAGGAGAGCGGACTGCCGGTCTTTCTGACGACGGCGTATGATGAGAGCGAAAAGCTCCTGACCGGTGCGGATCCCAGAACGGTGGTCGCCGTTGCGGAGGGCCTGGGTGTGGACGCCGTGGGTGTAAACTGCAGCCTCGGCCCCGATCAGATGATGGGCATCGTTGAGACGCTCTGCACCTATGCCAGCGTACCCGTGATCGTCAATCCCAACGCGGGCCTGCCCAGAACGGAGAACGGAAAGACCGTCTATGATGTGAAGCCTGCGGATTTCCGTGCTTCGATGGAAAAGATCGCCGCGCTGGGGGCAAGGATACTCGGCGGCTGCTGCGGCACGACGCCTGCCCATATCGCGGCCATGCGTGAGGGCGTGGAAAAACTCACGCCGCTTCCACTTTCGGAAAAACCGCATACACTGATCACCTCCTATACCCATGCGGTGGAATTCGGACACAAGCCCATACTGATCGGTGAGCGTATCAATCCCACGGGAAAGAAGCGCTTTAAAGAAGCACTGCGGGAGCATGATATCGACTATATCCTCCAGCAGGGGCTGCTGCAGCAGGATCAGAATGCGGATGTGCTGGATGTGAACGTAGGGCTTCCCGAGATCGACGAATGCGGTATGATGGAAGAAGTGGTGCAGGAACTGCAGGCGGTCTGCGACCTGCCGCTGCAGATCGACACCACAAATCCCGAGGCGATGGAGCGGGCGCTGCGCCGTTATAACGGAAAGCCCATGATCAATTCCGTCAACGGCAAGGAAGAAGTGATGCGTGAGGTCTTCCCGCTCGCAAAGAAATACGGCGGTTTGGTTGTGGCTCTGACCATCGACGAGGACGGGATACCGCCCAAGGCGGAAGGACGACTGGCCATCGCGGAAAAGATCTACCGGAAGGCCGCAGAATACGGGATAAAGAAAAAGGATATCATCATCGATCCTCTGGCCATGAGCATCAGCGCCGAGGCGGATTCGGCCATCGAGACCTTAAAGGCGCTTTCCCTGATCCGTGACCGCCTGGGAGGCCTTAGCTCGCTTGGCGTTTCCAATATCTCCTTCGGGCTGCCGAAGCGTGAGATCGTCAATGCCACCTTCTTTTCTCTGGCTATGGAGAACGGCCTGTCGGCGGCGATCATGAACCCGGGCTCCGGCGAGATGATGAAGGCCTACTATGCCTTCTGCGCCCTGAAGGCCCTGGATGAGAACTGCGTCTCCTATATCGCGTTTACGGAGACGGCGGCATCGGAAACGGTATCGGCGGCGAAAGACAGTTCTGCGGCAGCGGCAGCGGCGACCTCTTCCGCGGCGATGTATGAGAGCATTAAGGACCCTTCCCTGCAGCCTCTGGCGGAAGCCATCGTCAAAGGACTGAAGGACAGGGCGGGAAGCATCAGCGAGGGGATGCTCAAAGAAGGACGTCCCGCGCTGGAGCTCATCGACGGCGCCCTGATCCCGGCCCTGGATATCGTGGGTAAAGGTTTTGAAGAGAAACGTTTTTTCCTTCCGCAGCTTCTGATGAGTGCGGAATCCGCCGGTGCGGCTTTCGAGAATATTCGAAAACAGTCCCGGGAGAGCGGAAAGAAGCAGGAGATCAAGGGCAGAATGATCCTGGCTACGGTGAAGGGGGATATCCATGATATCGGGAAAAATATCGTGAAGCTCCTTCTGGAAAACTACGGTTTTGAAGTGATCGACCTCGGAAAGGACGTGCCGCCGGAAAAGATCCTGGAGACGGCCAAAGCGGAACATATCCGGCTGGTAGGGCTGAGCGCCCTGATGACCACAACGGTGCCGGCCATGGAAGAGACCATAAAGCTGCTGAATGCGGAACTGCCGGAATGCAAAACGGTCGTGGGCGGCGCGGTGATGACTCCGGAATACGCCGACATGATCCATGCGGACCGTTATTGCAAGGACGCTATGGAGACGGTGCGTTTTGCTGAAGAATTCTTTAAAGAGGGCTGAAGATGTATTACGTGATCGTAAATCCAGCCTCGCGCTCGGGAAAAGGCAGAAAGATCTGGGAGGATCTGCGCCGCGAGCTGGACAGGCAGGAAGAGGAATACCGTTATTATTTTACGAGGCCGGGACGTGATGCCGGCAGGATCGCCGCCTGTATCCTTAAGAAAGAGAAAGAAACGGCGGATGTGATCCTCTTCGGCGGGGACGGAAGTGTGAATGAGCTGCTGCAGGGCGTAGCCACATGCGGGGAAAAAGCGTTTGAGAGACTCCGGCTTTTCTATATCCCCTCCGGCTCGGCAAGTGACCTGGCACGGGCGCTTGAGCTGCCGAAGGATCCGAAAAAGAGCCTGGAGCGCATCCTTGCGGCGGGAAGGGGAGAGACGGAAGAAGCCGTTTCGGAACACCCGACGGATATCGGCGTACTTGAGTTTTATGATGCGGAAAAGAAGGAGTATAACGGGAAAAAACGGTATTTCATCGTAAGCGCGGGGATCGGTTTTGATGCAGCAGTCTGTGCGGAGGTTGCAGCCTCTCCATTCAAAAGATTCTTTAACCGCCTGGGACTGGGCGGTCTTTCCTACGGTTTCATCTGTATCAAGAACCTGCTTGCCGCACCGCGTAACGATGCGGAACTCATCCTGGACCGGAAACAGGTCTTTACGGCAAAGAATTGCCTGTTTGCAACGATCATGAACCATAAATACCAGGGCGGCGGCGTGATGTTCACGCCAGAAGCCGTCAGTGACGACGGGCTTCTGGATTATTGCTATACCGACGGTATCAGCCGGGCAAAAGTGCTCGGGATCTTTCCGAAAGCCTATAAGGGCAGGCATGTGGGAACGAAAGGCATCATGATCGGTCGGGCCGGACAGCTGGTGGTCAGCTTTCCGCATTATCTCTGGGTGCATACGGACGGGGAGGTGCGGACACGGGCACGGGCCATCGGAGCAAAATGCCTGCCGGGACGCCTCAGACTGCTTGTGTAGAATGTATTTTTATGATAAAATAGACAGGATTGTGTGAGCACGGAGCCTATCCGGTGAACATTAAAGAAAAAAATCATACAGCGTATCAGGAGGAAAAAAACATGTATTCAATCGAAGAGCTGAGAGCGGTGGATCCCGAGATCGCGCAGGCGATCTGCGATGAGCAGAACCGGCAGAACGATCATATCGAGCTGATCGCTTCGGAAAACTGGGTAAGCCATGCGGTAATGGCGGCCATGGGCAGCGTGCTGACCAACAAGTACGCGGAAGGCTATCCCGGAAAGCGTTACTACGGCGGCTGCGACTGCGTGGATGTGGTTGAGACCCTTGCGATCGAGCGCGCAAAAGAACTTTTCGGCTGCACTTATGCGAACGTACAGCCTCATTCCGGCGCCCAGGCCAATCTGGCGGTACAGTTTGCGGTCTGCCAGCCCGGGGATACCATCATGGGTATGAACCTGGACCACGGCGGACATCTGACCCACGGCAGCCCCGTTAATATCTCCGGTACCTATTTCAAGATCGTTCCTTATGGCGTGAACGACCAGGGCTTCATCGATTATGACGAGCTCCGCCGGATCGCGCTGGAGTGCAGGCCGAAGATGATCATCGCCGGCGCCAGCGCTTACGCAAGGACCATTGATTTCAAGAAGTTCCGTGAAGTGGCCGATGAAGTGGGCGCCGTGCTCATGGTGGATATGGCGCATATCGCAGGCCTTGTGGCTACGGGTTATCATCCTTCGCCCATTCCTTACGCCGATGTGGTAACGACCACCACCCACAAGACCCTGCGCGGTCCCAGAGGCGGCCTGATCCTCTCCAGCGAAGAGAATGCAAAGAAGTTCAAATTCAACAAGGCCGTATTCCCGGGCATCCAGGGCGGTCCTCTGATGCATGTGATCGCGGCCAAGGCCGTATGCTTCAAGGAAGCACTTTCGCCCGAATTCAAGACCTACTGCAAGGGCATCGTGGATAATGCGCAGGCACTGGCAAAGGGACTGATCAGCCGCGGGCTTTCCATCGTTTCCGGCGGTACGGACAACCATCTGATGCTTCTGGATCTGACGCCCTTCAATCTGACGGGTAAGGAAGTGGAAGGCTGGATGGATGCGGCTCATCTGACCGCAAACAAGAACACCATCCCCAATGATCCCCAGAAGCCCAATGTGACCAGCGGTATCCGTCTCGGAACGCCTTCCGTGACCAGCCGCGGGATGAAGGAAGAGGATATGGACCGCATTGCCGAGGCGATCTCCCTGGTGGTCAAGGGCGGCGAGGCAAAGGTACCCGAAGCAAGAGCCATCGTAGACGAGCTTACGGCGAAGTATCCGCTGAACTGACATGTCCAGCTACAGAAGACTTTTATTGATCATAAATCCGAAGGCCGGGGTGAAGAAGAAGGAAAGTACTCTTACGGACATCATCCTGACCTTTTCGGATCATTATTATGAGACCATCGTATGCTTTACCGAGGCTGCCGGAGACGGTACGCGTCTGGTCAGGGAGCATATGGATGACAGCATCGACCGTATCGTGTGCATGGGCGGCGACGGAACGCTTTCCGAGGTCATTGCGGGCTGCCGCAGGTATTCCTGGGACAAGCCTCTGGGCTATATCCCCGCAGGCTCCACCAATGATTTCGCCACGAGCCTGCAGCTGCCCCTCACCCCGGTGGAAGCGGCGGAACGCGCCGTGAAGGGAAGGCCGCACCGGCACGATCTGGGCAGCTTTAACGGCAGGCATTTCATCTATACGGCTTCCTGCGGCATCTTTACCAGAGCCTCCTACGAAACCTCGCAGAAGGTGAAAAATGTGCTGGGCCATATGGCTTATGTACTGGAGGGCATCAAGGAGATACCGCAGACCCATTCCTACCACATGAAGGTTGTGGTCGACGGTCATGTATATGAGGATAATTATATCTTCGTATCCATCTGCAATACCTTCTCGCTCGGAGGCGTGATGAACTTTGACGAGAAGACGGTGGATATGGGGGACGGGCTCTTTGAACTGCTGCTGATCTCGAAACCGAAGGATATTTCGCAGCTTCGGACCATCATCAACGCGTTGAAGGAGCAGAAATACGACACGCCACTCGTGACTTTCCTGCAGGTAGACCAGGTGCTCGTGAACTGTGCGGAGAAACCCGACTGGTCCCTGGACGGAGAGAAAGCGGAGGGGCAGGAGAACTGTGAGTTCTCCGTGATCCCCGGGGGGATACAGATGATCTACTGAGCATAAAGGGGGTTATGGCATGAAACTGACATTTGTGGGGGCGGATCATGAAGTGACGGGCAGCTGTCACTATCTGGAAGCTGCGGGAAAGCATATCCTGCTGGACTGCGGCATGGAACAGGGGATCAATGTCTACGAAAATATCGAGATCCCCGTGGAAGAAGGTCTGATCGATTATGTGCTGCTTTCCCATGCGCATATCGACCATTCGGGCCTGCTTCCGCTTCTGTATGCAAGAGGATTTCGCGGGCAGATCTGTGCCACCGAAGCAACGGTGGATCTGTGCAGCATCATGCTCCGTGACTGTGCGCACATACAGATGCAGGAAGCGGAGTGGAAGAACCGTAAGGCACAAAGAAGCGCAGCGGGCGCGGTGGAACCCCTCTATACCATGGAGGATGCCATCGGCACGATACGCCGGCTTGTGCCTTTTCAATATGATGAGATCTACGAGCTCTGCGAGGGTGTGCGTTTCCGCTTTACCGACGTAGGGCATCTGCTGGGCTCGGCTTCCATCGAGCTGTGGATCACCGAAGGCAATGTGGAGAGGAAGCTGGTCTTTTCCGGCGATATCGGAAACCATAAGGGAACGCTGATACGCGAGCCGCAGTATGTCAAGGGCGCGGACTACGTCATCATGGAGTCCACCTACGGCACCCGCTACCATACCGAGGAAAGACCCGATTACGTGTCTGAGCTGGCGTCGATCATCTCGGAGACCCTGGGACGGGGCGGAAACCTGGTCATCCCTTCTTTTGCGGTGGGACGTACCCAGGAAATGCTCTATTACATCCGTGAGATCAAGGAGCGGAAGCTGGTGACGAACATGCCGGATTTTCCGGTCTATGTAGACTCGCCTCTTGCGGTGGAGGCGACCGAGGTCTTTAAGCGCAACCAGGCGACCTGCTTTTCGCCCGAGGCGCTGGCGCTGGTGGAAAAGGGCATCAATCCCATCACCTTCCACGGCCTGAAGCTTTCCATCACGAGCGATGAATCCAAACTGATCAACTTCGATTCCGAACCCAAGGTCATCATCTCGGCCTCGGGTATGTGCGACGCCGGCCGTATCCGCCATCATTTAAAACACAATCTGTGGCGTGAAGAATCTACGATCCTCTTTGTGGGCTACCAGGCCCTCGGGACGCTGGGACGTATCCTGATCGACGGTGAAAAGGAAGTGAAGCTCTTCGGCGAGCCCATCGAGGTACGCGCCCATATCCAGACTCTGGCCGGCATGAGCGGGCATGCGGACAAGAACGGTCTGCTGGAATGGATACAGAATATCGGTGAAAAGCCGAAAAAGGTCTTTGTCGTACACGGAGACGAAGACAACGCCACGCTTTTTGCCGAGTGCCTGAAGAATGAATACGGCTACGACGCTTATGCACCCTACAGCGGCTGCATCTTTGATATGGTCAGCGGTGAATTCATCGCGACGCCTGCCGGCATTCCGGTCAAGAAGAAGACGAAACATATCTCCGACGTATTCAAACGCCTTCTGGCTGCGGGACAGAGGCTGCTGGCCGTTATCTACAAAAACGAAGGCGGAGCCAACAAGGATCTGGCAAAATTTGCGGATCAGATCAATTCGCTTTCGGATAAGTGGGACAGGTAAAAGGGCTGAAATGATAAAGCCTGTATTTATCGCAGGCTCATGATAATATCAAATAATTATGAGGAGGACATTATGGGGATCCAGACTAGACCTGAGGTGACAAAGCTTCCGGATGGGGGAAAATGCTGGGAGCAGGAGTATGAGAATTTCTATCTGAAGGCTTATGTGCCGAAGACGGAGATCAAAGGGCAGGTGAACAATTACGGCTTCCGCGCGCCGCTGCTTCTCATCTTTGAGGAAGAGCGCAGGAGCATGGAGGAGGCGATCGCTTTTGCGGAGGAAAAGGGCCTGGCGCGCATTGCGTCGGCAGTGGATTCTTCCGTACTCTTTATCTATCCCCGCTGCGAGGGCGGCTGGGACAGGGCAGGAGTGGAGCTTTATCAGGAGCTCATCGCCAATACGAAGAATCATCCGGAATATGAGGATGGTATCGTTTCCATCACGGATTTCTTCACCGGCGAGTTCAAGGGCTATTTCATCCGCGGCGCCATCTTCCGCGCGGACATCTACAGCTTCGGAAAGTCCGCCGACTACTGTGCGCGCACGCTCCTTAAGAAGATCGACGGCGAATATCTCTGGGGACCGGGCGAGATCACGCCGGCCATGGTCTCCATGGAAGGCCTGAACATCGTTCCGCAGCCGGAGCGTAAGGATATCGCCATCCTGAGCGTGGCGAACAGCGCTGAAGTGAATGCGGCGTTTAAGGACAGCGAGAACCTGCTCATAAAGGAGAAAGCGGAATATGAAGCGGATTTTGCCGCTTTCGTAAAGAAGTTCAAGATGTGGTGCGGAAAGATCGAATTCGAGCCCGATTTTGACGCCCTTTCCATGGTTGAAGAGGCGGGCAGCACCGTGGTGAAGACCTCCGAAAAGAACCGCGGCCGCTTTAAGGATGAACCCAGCCATGAAGTGGGCTATTTTGCATATTACAACAAAGGCATTTTTGATAAGGGACCGGTGCCTCTGCTCCTCGGCTTCCATGGCGGCGGCGACTGCTGCATGTACCTGACCTTTGTCGGCGGCTGGTGGGAGGTGTGTCACGATCATGATTTCCTTTATGTGGCGGTGGAAAACCATATGGATGTGACGGCCACCGAGGTGATGGAGCTCCTGGAGGATCTGAAGAAGAAGTATCCCATCGATGAAAAACGTATCTATGCCGGCGGCTTTTCCATGGGCAGCGGCAAGACCTGGGATCTGTTCCAGGAGTATCCGCAGGTCTTTGCGGGACTTGCACCCTGCAGTGCGCTCTTCCCGATCAAGGAGAATCCTTTCGGTATGTCCTACGGTGATGAGGGACTGAACATGGATGTGCCCGTGCCTGTCTTTTATTCCGGCGGCGAGGCTTCGCCTCTGCCCGAGCTTCCGAGCCAGGCCCAGACCTGCCTGGACCGCGTGCAGTATCTGGCTGAGGTGAATAAGCTGAAATGCCGCTTTGATGTGAAGTTTGAGGAAAAGGAAAGCTGGGCTGAGCCTTTCTACGGCATCGCCGGTGAAAAGGTGGAGGAGATCCCCGACGAATCCAGGGGCAGCATCCTCACGGTAAATTATTACGAGAGCGAAGACGGGGTGGTGCGCACCGCGCTGGCACGCGTCAGCGGACAGCAGCACGAATGCCGGCATCACAGCTGTGAAAATGCGTGGAAGTTCATCTCGCAGTTTACACGTTCCTGAAGAAGCAGATAAAGCGATTACTGTTCATGCCCGGGCCACGCGGCTGTTGCGTGGCTGCGGGCTGATACTTTGAACGGCAGGCACCGCGTTTTTTAGCGGATTCGCAGAGCCGATATTTCCGGGATAAGGAGTATATTTATGGAAAAAAAGGATTTCGGAAAGAATCCCATCATCACGTCGATCTATACGGCGGATCCCGCGCCCATGGTATGCGGCGATACCCTGTACCTTTATACGACCCACGATGAGGATGAACTGATCAACGATTTCTACACCATGAGAGACTGGCGCTGCTTCTCCACGAAGGATATGGTCAACTGGACGGATCATGGCCGGATCTTTTCGCTGGATGATATCGAATGGGCGGATGACCGTGCCTGGGCGCCCCAGTGCATCGAAAGGAACGGGAAGTTTTATCTTTATTGTCCCGTTCATAAAAAGGACGGCGGCATGGCGATCGCTGTCGGTATCGCAGACCGGCCGGAAGGTCCCTATAAGGATCTCGGGCACCCGCTGGTGGATGAAGGGGACTGGAACGATATCGATCCGACGGTCTTTATCGACGATGACGGACAGGCCTATCTCTATTTCGGAAATCCTGAACTGCGTTATGTGCTCCTGAATGAGGATATGATCACCTATGATGAAAAAACCGGCGTCGTAAAGGTTCCTATGACGGAGGAGGCTTTTGCAAAGGGCAGCCATGATACCGGCACCACTTATGGGGAAGGACCCTGGTTCTACAAGAGGAACGGGCTCTATTACATGGTCTATGCGGCATTCGCACTGGGACAGCAGAATGAACATCTTGCTTATTCCACTTCGAAGTCCGCTACCGGTCCGTGGACCTACGGCGGCGTGCTTATGACCGAAGAGGGCGGCGTCTTTACGAATCATCCGGGCATCGCGGATTTTAAGGGGCATTCCTACCTGTTCTATCACACGGGAGAACTGCCCGGCGGAAGCCTTTTCCACCGCAGCGTCTGTGTTGCCGAATTCCATTACAACGAAGATGTTTCCATCGATACCATAGCGAAGTGTGGGGGAGTGGAGGCAGTCTTTCGGAGAGAGCAGAGTATTTACCCTGATGCTAAAAAAGACCCGGACGGGTCTTTTTTTGTTACTATCACAGTTCTCAGGCTGTGAGCAGTAATTCCTGTTTTTCTTATTTCTTCATTTTCAGAGGAGGATCGGCCGGATAACCGCCCTTGATCTTCTGCATGCCGCGCTGCACGGCGTCTTTGGAGTTTTTCCAGTCGGCTTCGGCGTTTCGGTAATCAAATTTCTCGATGAGCCAGTTGACATCCTCCTGCATGCGGTCCAGGTTTTTCTGCATGAGCGGGAGTATGGCGGCGTAAAAGTCGTCGAGCTGCTGCCCGGAGAGCTGTGCGTCCGCGGCGGAGCAGAGCTCTCCGAAATGGCTGATGCAGAAACCCTTACTCTCGATAATGCGCTTCCGGAAGCTTTCATCATCTTTCCACATCACAAAAAAGGTATCCAGGTAACGTTCAAAGATCTCGGCGGAGTGGCGGCAGACATAGCAGGATTCCTCTTTGGAATTGACCCAGGCCACCAGACTGTTTTCCGCGCTTTTTTTCTTTAAACGGTCCGCAAAACTGATCTTTCCGGGCTTGAAACGCTTGATCTCACCGGCCAGTTCATTGCGGAGCTTCATATAATGGGTCTTTAAGATCCATCCATTCCCCAGGGTGTTGCCGTAATCGAACATCTTTTTGAAATGCTCCCGGCAGAAGCCCTGTGCATCGGTCATCTCACGTACATCACTTTCCATATAGGAAGCGCAGGAACCCAGGACGAAATCCAGGGAGTCCTGTTCCAGCGAGCGTTCCACAAAACAGAAGGGACATTCGTCCTGCGCATTGACCGCATCATTTAATGGTATGGTATATAGCTGCTCTTTCATGAAACATTCCTCCCGTAGATTGAAGTCCGTAGTTTTCTTTTCATCATAGCGGAAAAAAAATAAATGTCAATAATACGAAAAAGCGAATAATATTACTTGCATATGTGTTATATCTGTACTATACTACGAGCATGAATAGCTGCATTCCGCAGCACCTGACAGGCTTCCTGCCGGGATTTTTCAAAGATTAATTGAAACTACAGGTAAATTGCATTACAATGAAAGGAGTATTTTTATGGTGAATCGGGAACACAAGGACCGGCTTTTTAAGATGATCTTCGGCCGGGAAGAGCATCGGGAATGGACGCTCAGTCTTTACAACGCAGTGAACGGAACGGCTTACGAGGATCCATCGCTCATTGAATTCAATACCATGGAAGACGTACTGTTCATGGGGATGAAGAATGATGTATCCTTTTTAATGGATTCGCGGCTGAGCCTGTGGGGGCATCAGAGCACACCGGTTCCGAATGCACCGCTTCGGTGCATCATGTATCTGGGAAGGCTCTGGACGAGATGCCGGAGGATTTCGGGATCCGGGATTTTCCTATAAAAGCATAACAACCAAATAAACACGGAAAAAGACCGAATACCCCCAAAGGGTTTTCGGTTTTGTTTTTTTTATGCGAAATTATAAAATGAGTTATTATAAACCGAATGCTTATTACAGTAAGCATCCCGAAGGAAGCGGCAGACAATGCGGACGGCACGGAAGTGATCGCCGCCGCCAATGTCTTAAGCACCTGGAAGGACAGCGCAAAGCATGTACATGTTATAGCACCCGTAAGCGTGTCGCTTGATCAAAAGAATGTGGAAGAGGAGCTTTCGGAGGACTATACACAGGTACTGATCCGGAAGCTGAACGGAAAGAGCGGCTCAGTGAAAGTGACCCTCACCTATCCGGGCGGCGTGACAAAGAAGGTGACGGTCAAGGTCAAAAAAGGGAAGTAAGTGAAATAAGGGAAGCATGGGGGCGGGGCAAAACCCGCCCCCGTATCATAAATATTTTCAAAAGATATATGGTAATTGCGATACGGAAGTGCTATAATAAGCCTGTTCGTTTTTTCTGCGACAAAAATATGAATAAGGAAACGGTATCCGCAGATGGAAGGCTATAAGGAGTATATGGTAAAAAAGCGCACGACGGGAAAGGACAGGGGCGTGCGTGTCCTGTTCTGGGTGCTGATCGCATTGAGCGCCGCAGGTGCTATCGTTCTGCTTTTGCCGCCGTTTTTTCTTGTGACCGTGTGTTTATATATGGTCTATCGTTATCTCGTTTATCCCCTTACGGATCTGGAATATGAATATCTCTACGTTGACAGGCAGCTGACGGTCTCCAAGGTCATGGCAAAAGAGCGGCGTAAGGATCTGGAGGTGCTGGATCTGGACAAGGTGGAGATACTGGCGCCGTCCAATTCCTACCGTCTGGCGGAATACAAGAACAGGGAACTGAAGATCTCCCCGTACTGGAGTCTCGAGGAGGATCATGTTCCTTATGTGATGATCTATGAAGGCGGACGGAAAATTCTGCTTGACTTGACGGAAGATTTTGTTAAGATAATACAAAATAATGCGCCCAGAAAGGTATTTCTGGACTAGATGTATGCTTTTGACGACAGAAAGGAGTTGAGATGGGAAGTATTATTGGAGAAGGAATAACCTTTGATGATGTGCTCCTGGTACCGGGATACTCCGAAGTGATCCCGAACCAGGTAGACCTTTCAACAGATCTGACAGCGACGATACGTCTGAATATCCCCATCATGAGCGCGGGAATGGATACGGTGACGGAGCACCGTATGGCCATCGCAATGGCCAGACAGGGCGGTATCGGCATCATTCACAAGAATATGAGTATTGAGGCTCAGGCCGAAGAGGTAGACAAGGTGAAACGTTCGGAGAACGGCGTCATCACCGATCCTTTTTCACTTTCCCCGGATCATACACTGGCGGATGCCGATGCGCTGATGGCGAAATACCGCATCAGCGGCGTTCCCATCACCGAAGGCCGCAAGCTGGTGGGTATCATCACCAACCGCGACCTGAAATTCGAAACGGACTTTAATAAGAAGATAAGGGAATCCATGACCAGCGAGAATCTCGTGACCGCAAAGGAAGGGATCACGCTGGAAGAGGCAAAGCGTATCCTGGCATCCTCACGTAAGGAAAAGCTGCCCATCGTGGATGATGATTATTCCTTAAAAGGACTGATCACGATCAAGGATATTGAAAAGGCCATCAAGTATCCGCTGGCTGCCAAGGATGCCCAGGGACGCCTGCTCTGCGGGGCGGCAGTTGGGATCACCGCAAATGTGCTGGACCGCGTAGGGGCACTGGTAAAGGCCGGTGTGGATGTGGTGGTTCTGGATTCCGCCCACGGA
>JAEELW010000122.1 GCA_016282915.1 Lachnospiraceae bacterium
CCGGACCAGCGGACATTTACTTTGTGGTCGTCGCCGCTGAGATATTCGATGGTGATCCTGCATCTTCCTGAAACCGGCTCTGAGTAGACTCCAGTAAAGTCGGGTTTGTCAATGATCTCTTCTTCTTCGGGCTCTGCATCAACAGGCTCCTCGGCGGGCTCTTCCACGGCTTCTGTGGGCGCTGCCTGTGCAGCGGTGGGAGTTGCGGAAGGGGCTGCTTCGGGGGCTTTGCTGCCGCACCCGGCCAAAGCCAGTACCATGGTACCGATCAACGCGATCACTGTGTTCTTTTTCATCATTCTCCTCCTTGAAGCGCTGCTTTTCTTTTCCGGAAGCGCTCCGTATCTGTTTTATTTATCTATTATGCAAGGAAGTATAATGTGCTTTGTACATAAAAACAATATACGTCTTGTACAAAATACATGAAAAAAAGAGGCTTTCGCAGTGCATAATGTCAAAACGCAGGGACGAAAAGCCTCTTTTTCAGGATTTAATATGTTTGATCAGATTTCTGCTGCAAAGGGACCGGCGATGACCTTAGCGCTTCTCTTTTTGCCGTAATAGTCCGTATCGAAGACGATATCGCTGCCGTCGGGAGCTTCAAAACGTTCTTCCGGTTCAAAAGCTTCGCCCAGGGTGCCGGAATCGATCAGCGCGGCTTCGGGCAGATATGCGTAAAGATCCGAAAGTACTCTGTATCCGCCGTTTTCCTCTTTCAGCTCCAGCTTTACTTTATGTTCGCTGTCAACGAAAGCGTTTTCTTCGATATCGCAGGGTTTTGCGCCGTTAAAGAAGGCGTTGCCCCCCGTCCATACCGGCAGGGGCATATAGTAGCGGTCTCTCGATTCGGCAGCGCCTTCGCCGCAATAGCCGGCAAAGCATTCCTTCCATTCGGCTTCCTTCATGTAGCCGCTGTAAGGTACGGTTCCGGCAATAAGATTGAAGTCATCCCATTCATCATCTCTGAGAGGCTCGCAGATCTCCGCCAGTCCTTTTCGTACCTCGGGCTGGACGAAGATATTATTATAGAAGCGCACATCGCCGTGAAGCACTGTCATAAAGCCCGTTATGGCAGTGTCATGCGCCTTGTGTATGGGCGTGTATCTGGGAGAGGCGTAGGTATTGGTACCGTTGCAGACGCCGCGTCCCACGCCGCTGATCGCGCCTCCGAACAGATTGTGGACGAAAGCAACACCCTGGGCCGCCAGTCTTACACAGCGTTCGGAAAGCATGATATTGTTGTCGACCAGAGTGGGGCCGTGAGCGATCTCGATCCACAGATCCTCGCCAAGTCCGAGTCCCTGCGCACATTCAGCCTTCAGCAGGTGATCCCGTGAAAGACAGTTGTCATGGAAAAGATTGGAACTTACGCGGGTTCCCTGGCACTGCCAGTCCAGCCATATTCCCCTGGTGCAGTCATGAAAGTGATTGTTGCGGATGATCACGTCTATGGCTGCATGCAGCTTGATGCCGCCGATCTCGGCACCGGCAAGGTTTCTTTTATTATTGATATGATGTATATGGTTGTTCTCGATCAGGGAGAATACGCCGCCCAGATTTCCCACGATGCCGGTCTGGCCGCAGTCATGGATATCGCAGTTTCGGATGATATGCGAGCCTATGGTATCTTTGCGCCATCCGTCCAGCTGTGCGATCAGAGAGCAGTCCCGCTGCGTCTGTGCTCCGTCCTTGTATTTATAGTGAAGCCATTTGTTGTCGTTATGCTGCTGCCGGTATTTCCCGAGAGAGATACCGCCGCACTTGGAATGTGACACTTCACAATCCTCGATGATCCAGCCCTTTGACCAGTGGGGACCGATCATGCCTTCCTGCAGGGCTGTGGGAGGAGACCACTGGGTTGCGGCCTTTGTCACGACAAAGCCGGATAAAGTGATATAGTCAACGTGTTCCGAAAGCGGCCAGAAGCAGTGCGGGCGGACATTGATCTCCACACATTCCCTGTTGGGATCTTTACCCTGAAAGTTCGCAAAGATCTCGGTAGCATCTTCTTCCGCAGCCTGCCGGGTATACCAGCAGTGCTTTGTAAATTCAATATCCCAGGACTGTTCGTAATATTCGGGACTTAATACCTTTTCGAGACTGTCACGCTCGTAAAGGGATTTTCCGTTCAGATAGACTTCACCGGTATGAACGGGGACCTGGATGTTCAGCCAGTCACCGCTGACAAAGGTCTTATAAGGATTATAAGAAACAAAATAAGAGTTCGGGATCGTCAGCTTCCACACGTCACCCTCGTAATGTTCCCAGTTTTTAAATTCATCCGCACCGCTGATCACGGCTTCCCGCCTTTTCACGGAACGGTAGATGATGCGCTGCTTTTCTTTTCCCGCATTATACGGGCTCACATCTTCACGGTAGATACCGGGAAGGACCAGGACTTCATCGCCGGGCCTGGCGGCAGCCGCCGCTTCCCCGATCTTTTTAAACGGTTTTTCGCTGCTCCCGTCGCCGCCTGCAGCGGCATTGACATCCACATAATAGATCATGACTTTTCCCTCATTGGTTAACGCCTGCCTTTATAATCTATATCTTTTCCGGCTTTCCCGCTACTTAATATTTGACCTGCTCGTATTATTTTTTGCACAGAGGGGGCAGTTACGGACGACCCGGGGAAGTGACAGGATACGGAATAGTACTGTTCGTTGACGATGATACCGCGCTTATATATAATGATCATGATGCAAGAGTTTTCATAGGCGAAAGGGGGTTACAGAGGATGAGCGTTTCGGAAAATGGAAAAGCCGGGAAGCCCGGGAAAGATCTGACGGCAGTGCTGCCGGACGGAACAGCCTTTGAATTCTGGGAGCGGGAGAATGAGTATGATCGGATATTGTACGTATCCTGTGACGATCCCGCCGCATCCGATGAGAATGAAGGAAGCGAAAAGCTGCCGTTTAAAACGATCAACAGGGCGGCTTCGCTTGCAACACCGGGAACAAAGGTGCTGATACGTGGAGGCATATACAGAGAATGCGTCCGGCCTGCGGAAGGCGGCAGCGATGCGGCGCATATGATCAGCTATGAAGCTTACCCGGGTGAGAAGGTCGTCATCCGTGCTTCCGAGAGGGTCACGGAGTTTCAGCCGAGCCACGGGTGGAAGCTGGAACCGGTCTCCGAGTTTTCCACCGGCACAAAAGCAAAAGAAGCACCGGGCGACGACCCGAGAAAGATCTGGGCGCATGAGCTGGATCCCGATATGTTCCGCGGTTATAACCCTTTCTGTGCGGTTAATATCATTCATGACCGCCTGTTCATCGAATACGGAAAGACGGATATGACCAGCTATCTGAACCGCAGGGGCTGCGTTTACTGCGACGGCGTTCCCTTAAAGCAGGTGGCGCTGTATCATATGCTCGGAGCAGAAGATAATACATACTGGGTAGAGGCAAACGGGCAGATGATACATTTCCGGCTGAAGGACGATGCGGATCCGAAGGATCATCGGATCGAGATCTCCGTACGTGAACAGTGTTTCGCACCGAAAAAAGCGTTTCTGTCCTATATCCATGTGAAAGGACTGATCTGCGAACATGCGGCTACCGGAGGTCCGGTTCCGCAGAGAGGCGCCATATCCGCGTTTCGCGGTCATCACTGGATCATTGAAGACTGTACCGTAGACTATGCAAATACGGTAGCGATCGATATCGGAAATGAATGCTGGCATCATGAAATGATCGAAGACCAGCAGATCGGCTATTCCGTTATCAGGGGCTGTACGATACGGAACGCCGGTGTATGCGGGATCGCAGGGCTTTTTGCGGAACATATGCTGATCGAGGACAACCGGATCGAGGGAACGGGATGGCAGAAGATGGAGCTTTCCTGGGAGGCCGGCGGTATCAAACTGCATAACAGCGTAAACGGACTGATACGAAGAAATATCTTCCGGAATACCTATCGCGCCGACCATCTGTGGCTGGACTGCGGAAATGAGAATACGCGCATCTGCAGCAATCTTTTCCTGAACGGGATAGAACAGAGAGAGGCGATCTTTATCGAATGCACCAAGGAGGGTGTCAATCTGATCGATAACAATATCATCTGGAATGTGGAAGGCCGCTTTGATCCCGCGCAGATCCCCGCGGAACCGGGTTCCTCGGGCTGGTATAAACAGGTTGAGAACGATACGGTCAACGGCTACGGGGTGTACTGCGAGGGGACCGACCGTCTGATCGTCGCGCACAATCTGATCGGGAAATGCAGGCATAGCGCCTACTATGCCAAACCGGTAAGCTTCCGCATGGGCGGGCTTGAGCGTGGAGGGACTTCCAGAAAAGCAAAGATCCTGAACAATATCATCTACGATTGCGGTGAAGCAGCCATCGTTTTTCCGACGGCGGATAACGAAGCGGAGGGTAATCTGTACCTGTGCATGAAGGGCGGCTACCTGCGTGTGATGTATCCGGCGCCGGAATTATGTCTCGACCTGAACAGCTGGCGTGAGTTCTGCGGCTTCGATCTGCATGGAGACTATGCCTGGTTTGCGGTGGATGTGGATGAGGAAAGCGGTGCTGCCGCTATCGGGCAGAGGGATGATGAGCCCGTGAACGCACCCGGACCGGACAGAAAAATATCCCTTAAAAGAGAGCCGGAAGCCGTTGCTAAAGTTGAGGTCCCGTCCTGCGTCAATTGTGACATTTCCGGCAATGCGAGAGAAGAGCTTTCGCTTCCGGGTCCCTTCTCCTCCTGGGAAAAGCTTAGGCAGCTGTAAAACGAAGGATTAAGGAAAAGCGGGGGGCTGCCCCCGCTTTTGTGCATCTTACAGCATGAAAATGCATCTTGCTTTCCGGAATATTGTACGGACAGGGAAACGCGCTTATAGTCATTTCAGAAACGAAATGACTGTAAGCGTTTTTTTATAACGCGGACGGTATACGCAGAAATGGAGGAGACCAGAATGAATAAGATCTATCGGAAAAATGAAGTGACTTTTGCGATCATCTGTATCGTGATCTATGTCGTTGGAACGAGCGTATGCGAAGCCCTGGCACAGCAGTTGGGGATCATTAAACTGCCGTCGATGATATTTCATCTGGTTTTAACGATACTGCTGCTGTTCTGGATCGGGAAGAACGGCCTGTCCGAAAAATACGGACTTGTAAAGCCGGCATACGGGATTTACAGAGCCTGGTTTTATCTGCCGCTCTTGCTCATAGGATTGTCGGGCATATTCTTTGGCGTGACATTGAAGTATTCCGCAGCGGAGACGGCTTTTTATATCATAAGCATGCTCTGTGTCGGCTTTCTGGAAGAGATCATCTTCCGCGGCTTCCTCTTTGTCGGGATGGCGAAGAAAAATGTGAAAAGTGCAGTCATCGTCTCTTCGGTCACATTTGGGATCGGGCATATCGTAAACCTGCTGAACGGTCAGGATCTTGTGGAAACGCTTTTGCAGATCGTATTCGCGCTCGCCGTGGGCTTTACGCTCGTGACGCTCTTTTATAAAGGGAAGAGTCTTATGCCGTGTATCGTCTTTCACGGTATCAACAATGCCTGCTCGGCCATAAGCGATGAAGAAGCGTCGCTGAGATTTTTCGGAAGCGCTGAGCGGGAAATGCTGGTCTCACTTGTTATTTCGCTCGTGCTCTGTGCCGTATACAGTCTTGTCATGTGGAAGACGCTTAAAGCGGAGCAGCGCCGCTTGTAAAATATCGGCCTGCTTGGTATACTTCGGATTATGGGGTATCGACAGGCAGGAGAATAAGGGGCGTGGAATTAAGGATAAAAAAGATCCCTCCGGAGGAAGCCGAAGTTCTGGAGATCCGCTGTCATAAGCTGACGGATGATGTGGCGGAGATCATTTCTTTTGTGAAGTCCAGACAGGGACAGCTGAGCACGGAATGTGACGGCCAGAAGAGGGAAATACCGATCGTGGATGTATTTTATGCCGAGTCGGTGGATAACAGGCTGTTCATCTATACCGCGAAAGAAAGCTATGAAGTGAGGCTCCGACTGTATGAACTGGAAGAAATGCTGAAAGGCAGGACTTTTCTGAGAGTACAGAAAGGTGTGCTGCTGAACCTGATGAAGATACGTTCGATCCGGCCGGCTCTGGGAGGAAGATATACGGCGCTTCTGAAGAATGAGGAGGAGGTCGTGATATCAAGGAAATATGTTACGGATCTGAAGAACGCGTTGAAAGGCGGTGAGTCGTGATGAGGATAAAAGAAAGACTCGGGGAAGCATTCCGCTTATATTTTATCCTTGTGACCCTGATCACTGTTCTTCTGATGGTCCTGGGGCTTTTGTTCGACAGTGACAGGACCTTCGGTTATGAAGTGTTTGTATCGCCGCTGGTCTATGCAGCGGTCGGTGTGATCCCTGTGTTCTTTTTTAAGCCGGATAAGGAGATCAGTATGAAAGCGATGATCCTCCGGCGTGTGATCCAGGAGCTGGCCGTAGAGGCCGCGATACTGCTGATCGTTTTTAATGCGCCGAGTATCCCGTCCGAGCGGACGGAAGTTGTGATCGCTATCGCCGCAGGCGTGCTGGTCGTTTTTGTCCTGGCGATGATCGTTGAATATATCTTTGAGCTCACACAGGCAAATGAGATGAACAGGTATCTTGAGGAATACCATAAGAGAAAACAGGAGTGATCATGGTCTTAAATATCCAGGTAAAACAGATGGGAAAGAAAGGGCGGCACATAAAGCCGCTGGCGATGGAATATGCGAAAAGACCGGAGAATGCGCGGCAGCTCATCGAAGAAACGGTACGCATGATGGTCGCGGATTATAAATGCCGCCTGAGGGAGAGGCGGGAAGGCCGCATTCCCGAAGCTTTGTCGGAAGAAAATATGCAGACGATGGCGGAGGTCGGAAAGATCGCCTTTGGTGATATCTATAACGATAAAGAGCCGGATGAAGAAAAAGCGGTGCAGACGGCGTGGCAGGCTTATGCAGACGGGATCGTAAGGGTGTTTGTCAACGGAACGGAAGCGGAGTACAACGAAAACGGGATAGCGCTTGCGTTAAAGGAAGGGGACGAGATCAGCTTCGTGCGTCTGGCGATGCTGGCCGGCAGGATGTTTTGATCGATCACAGCAGTAAAAGGGGGTTAAAAAATGGACGAGCAGGAACGCAATAAGATCGCAAATGAGGTGTACAGAGAACTTGAAGCAGCGGACGAAAAATGTATTGCATCTCTGAAAAGCGAGATCAGGGACTATATCCATACCTGTCTGGATGCCGGCAGTTATTCTCCTAAATATCCGGATGTGGATATCGCCAATAATGCATTCCGTAACGGACTGATCAGGCATTTGCAGGAAAACAAGCAGCCTTCTCTGTATTTCAAAGAGCACATCAAAAGCTTCAAAGACTATATTTCAAAAGAACTTATCCCGTATTTTTATAAAAGCATCGACAGCATATGTGAATGGCAGTCGGATCATAACAGCTATGCCCGCCGGTCCTACCGCAGCAGGAGTAACCTTAAGCGGGGGTTCAACAGGATCGGGGAGATCATGCTTAAGTATCGCAAACTGACAGGCTACGGCTGTGATCTTTGTACGCTGATCACATTGAAAGGGATGAATGAGAGGCTGCAGGCATATCTGGGAAGGCAGTATGCGGCCTTTGAAGGAGAATACTATCTGGCGGCAAAGCTTGATGAAGGTGATGCGCAGGTAGAGGATGCTTTGGAGGGGATATTTTACCGCGATGAGGGCACGATGAAAACTGAGTATATCCGTGCCATCATGATGAGCCATAACGAAAAGATGTTTGAGATGGTAGGAAAGACTCTGATCGCTGCCAGGCTTTCCGAGGGCTTGCGGCAGTCCATCTGTGAAAACATGGATTACGGAACGGAAGAAGCTTTCCGTTATATGTTAAATGTGGTCGTGGAGAATGATCTGATCCGCTTCTCTTCCGTAAAGCGTGCATTCTATGTATTTACCGGCCTGGGCTATGCGGAAGATAAAGATATGGACAGGATATCGGGAAAGCATCTGGAACTGATAAGGCAGGCACTTTCGGATGATAAAAAGATCGAAGAGATGCTCGCGACTGAAGACAGTATGCAGATCTACCTGGCGCTGTGGGCGATCGGACTGCATGATATCGATCCGGCGCTGGACCGCGCCGAAAGACTGTGTCTGGAAGGCAGTCATCATCAGCGGCTTACGGCGTGTTATTTCCTGGCATATACCAATGTGCCTTACGAAAACAAAAATGCGCTGGTCAACCGCATGTTTAAGGAATATAAGGATGACAAAGAGATCCTTGCGCTTTTGATGCATATCTTTATGCGCGGCTTTGCGGAAAAAGAGAGGGCCGCGATCTATCCCGGCAGGAGCAGCCGCTACAACAGTAAGGATAAGTACCGGAAGAAAGGCTATGTGGAATGGAAAGATTACTTTACGAGTGCAGAGGAATGCAGGGAGTATCATGATCTGCTGAAAGAGCTGCTCGCTGAAACACCTAAGAAGGGCTTCGAGTTCAGTCCCTGTGTCTTTCCCTGGAATACAGAGGTACTTACACGATCGGATATCGTCTGCAGGATAGTATACTGCGCAGATGCCCTGCGGGATGCTAAGCTGATGGCGGATGCTGCAGGCATACTTAAAGAGATATCTGTAGCCGGATATAACAATTATCGTGTGAATTCCATGGAACTGCTCCTTCGTGAGCCGGATACGCCGGAACTTTTGGATGCGCTTACGGATGAGATAGCAGATGCCGAAACGATCACCAGAGAAGAAGCGTATGGATTGCTTAAGCAGGAACTGGAGGCGGACCGGAGTGATCTGCCGGCAGAGATCGCGTCCGGCGCAGGACAGCTTCCGGAGCGCTGCTACATGCGGCTGGAAGATATGCTGC
>JAEELW010000123.1 GCA_016282915.1 Lachnospiraceae bacterium
AGCGTTAAGGTTCAGAAGGAGAACACCATCATCGTGGACGGTGCAGGAAAGCAGAAGGATATCAAGGCAAGGGTATCCCAGATCCAGCACCAGATCGAAGAGACCACGAGCGATTTCGATAAGGAGAAGCTGCAGGAGCGTCTTGCAAAGCTTTCCGGCGGCGTAGCAGTGATCCGTGTAGGTGCGGCTACCGAGACCGAGATGAAGGAAGCGAAGCTCCGTATGGAGGATGCTCTGGCTGCAACCCGTGCAGCAGTGGAAGAGGGCGTTATCGCCGGCGGCGGAAGCGCATATATCCACGCAGCAAAGCAGGTTGCGAAGCTGGCAGATACCCTGGAAGGCGATGTAAAGACCGGTGCGAATATCGTGCTGAAGGCTCTGGAAGCTCCTCTGGCACATATCGCAGGTAATGCAGGCCTTGAGGGCAGCGTGATCATCAACAAGGTGCGCGAGTCCAAGGTGGGCGTAGGCTTCGATGCCCTGAAGGAAGAGTATGTGGACATGATAGCCGCAGGTATCCTGGATCCCGCAAAGGTGACCAGAAGTGCCCTGCAGAACGCGACCAGCGTGGCGAGCACCCTGCTGACCACCGAGTCCGTTGTGGCCAACATCAAGGAAGATACCCCGGCTATGCCGGCAGGTGCAGGCGCGGGGGGGATGTATTAAAATACAGCACCCCGTAGGATCTGTGAATAATAAAGTGCCCGGGAAATGCTTGCATTCCCCGGGCGCTTTTTATGAACAGATCCGAGGGGCGGACAAGGCGCAAAGCGCCTCTGTCCGTCCATAACGAAAAACGCGAAGCGTTTTGAGTATACGGGGTGCGAAAGCCCCGTATCGAAAAGGAGCGCCGAAGGCGCGTATTTGAGATACGGCACGGCGAAATGCTGAAAAAGGCGTGCGCGGAGCGTTTTGAGTATACGGGGTGCGAAAGCCCCGTATCGAAAAGGAGCGCCGAAGGCGCGTATTTGAGATACGGCACGGCGAAATGCTGAAAGTTTTTAAAGACAGGGATGCGCTCCCTGTTTTTTTGTGGTATACTGATGCTCTATGATCAAAAAAGATACAAGTACAATCCTGCGCGGGATCGCGATCCTGATCGTCATCGCAAGTCATTATGCCGAATGGATGGGAACGGAAAACGCGCTTCATCCCGCAATTGCTCATGCAATCTCAACCTGGGGACCTCTCGGGGTGGATGTTTTTATGCTCCTTTCCGGTTATGGCCTGTATAAGAGCGCGGAAAAGGGAGGGGTAAACGGCCGTTTTGTATGGCGCAGGCTCTCGGCATGTTACATACCTTATCTGCTCGTGGCTTTTACGCTGGCGATCCTTACGCACGAGCTGCAGCCGACGAACCTGCACTGGATCTATGCTTTTGTCACGGTTCAGGATTACTGGTTCATTAGTGCCCTGATGGTGATGTATATCGCCTTTATGCTGAGTTTTCGCTTGTTTAAAAAGCTGCGACTGCCGGTCCTGAGTATTCTGGTGATCGGATATTCTGTGTGGCTGTATCTGAGCGGCCATATGGATTTCTGGACGCTTTCCAATGCAGCTTTCCTGATCGGGGTATATGCAGCGGCGGCGGAGAAGCGTTTCCCTGCCCTGTCATCCTTGAAAGGACGGATCCTGATGCTTGCGGCCGGAACGATCGGAAGCGCGGTCTGCTTTTTCTGGATGCAGCATATGGGGGGGAGCGGCACGGAGGAATCCTATGCGGCGGAGCTGGTGCTCAATCTGTTCCTGACACTGACGTGGCTGGGGATCGCATCACTTTTCCCGCCGTTTAAACCGCTGCTCTTTGGAATTCTGGGAAAGCACACCATTTTTATCTATCTTACCCATGCGGTACTTTATTTCGCGATACTGTACCGGCTGCCGGCATGGCCGTATGCGCAGCGATGCATCATCACCTCTCTGATCAGTCTGATCATTGGCTGTCTGCTCGGAGAACTTTATGATCTGGCAGAGAAACTGCCCGGAAAATGGATAAAACCCCGGCGTGCGGTGAAAGACCTGAAGTAGTACATTCCTTCCGGCGGGGAACGGATCCGGTGAAGTGCCCTTACAGAGAAGAAAAGCTGCGGAGTGCGTCTCCGGCTGCCTGAACAGGAAGCATAAGGAAACATACAGAGGAAAGAAAAAATGAGAACAAGGAATCGATTGAGCGGACTGCTTCTGATCATACTCCTGCTCCTATCTGCCTGCGGGGGAGAAGAGAGCGTATCGGCAGATAATGCCTCCGTATCGGAGGATCTCAGCATGGCAATGCTCACACCGACAGCGACGGAGAGTCCGACACCTACCGTGAAGCCGACACCCACAAAGAAACCGACGCCTACGCCCACACCGGCGGAGAAAGAGGACAGTGTAAGTGCCGATTCCGTCAGTGGGAATGAAGCGGTCAGCGGCAATGCAGCGGTCAGTGAAAACGAAACGGAAGCGGCGGAAAAAACTCCGGAAGTGGATCTGAGCAGGCTTACGGTATTTGAAGAGCATCGTACCATGTACGTGACTTCCGGTATCGGTGTGAATGTCCGGAAAGGACCCTCGATCGAATTTGAACGTATCGGTCTGCTGAATTACGGCACGGCCGTCGAGGTGACCGCGCAGGACGCCGATGGCTGGTACCAGATCGTATACGGAGACGGTCCGGCATATCTCAGCAATAAGCTCGTCAGCGACACGCCGCCGGCAACACCGACACCCGTACCGACGCTTACGCCGGAACAGCAGGCTGCTCCTCCGGCGCCGGCTCCTGCGGTACCTGTAGCAGCACCGGCAGGCGTACTCATGATCGGGGATTCCCGCTGCGTGATGATGCGCGAAGCGACCGGAGGCGGCGGTGTGAGCTGGATCTGTGAGAACGGCAAGGAGTATGAGTGGTTCAAGGCCACAGCCATCCCTCAGGCGGAGGGTATCATCGGACGGGGGACCAGGGTGGTGATCTGCCTTGGGGTCAACGATGCGGACCATGCATACAGTTATTCAGCACTGATCAATCAGAAGGCGGCGGAATGGGCAGCCCGGGGGGCGAGAACCTATTTTGTTTCCGTCAACCCGGTGGGCGGAAATCCCTGGACAAGCATGGAAGATGTGCTCAATTTCAATGCCATCATGATCCGTGAGCTGGCGGGCGTGCCTTATATCGATACCTGTACCTGGCTGCAGCAGACGGGCTATATGATGATCGACGGGATGCATTTTGATAATGAGACCAGCATACGGATCTTCAACCAGATCATGGCAAATCTGCGGTGATTTTTCTTGCGCAGGATGCGGAATTGCTTTATAATTGGTGATGCTGGCGAGCCTGGAAAGCCTTTGGAACGGTTCGCGATAAGGGCAGTGTATCTTATGCCGAAACGGCAGAAAAAATAAAAAACGGAGGAAAATCAAATGAGCGAGATCCCCTACAAGATCTACCTGGAAGAAAAGGAGATGCCGACGCACTGGTATAACATGCGTGCGGACATGGAAAAGAAGCCGGCACCCATCCTGAATCCGGGTACGCTGAAGCCGGTGACTCTTGAGGAGCTTTCCGGAATATTCTGCGAGGAGCTTGCGAAGCAGGAACTTGATGATACGAGCAGATATTTCGAGATCCCGGAAGAGATCCGGAATTTTTACCGCATGTACCGGCCGTCACCGCTGGTGCGTGCCTATTGCCTGGAAAAGAAGCTGGATACCCCGGCGCACATTTATTACAAATTTGAAGGAAACAATACTTCAGGCAGTCACAAGCTCAATTCTGCCATTGCACAGGCCTACTACGCAAAGAAGCAGGGCTTAAAGGGCGTGACCACCGAGACGGGAGCCGGCCAGTGGGGCACGGCATTGTCCATGGCATGTTCCTATTTTGATCTGGACTGTCAGGTATATATGGTGAAGGTTTCTTATGAGCAGAAGCCTTTCCGGCGTGAGGTGATGCGCACTTACGGGGCGACCGTGACGCCGTCTCCTTCGATGAATACCGAGGTGGGACGCAAGATCAATGCAGAGTTCCCGGGCACCACCGGAAGCCTTGGCTGCGCGATCTCCGAAGCGGTGGAAGCGGCGGTGACCCAGGAAGGCTACCGTTATGTACTGGGTTCGGTGCTGAGCCAGGTGCTCCTGCACCAGTCCGTGATCGGTTTGGAAACCATTGCAGCATTGAAGAAATACGGGATCAAGGCAGATATGATCATCGGCTGCGCCGGCGGCGGATCCAACCTTGGCGGCCTGATCGCACCTTTTATCGGTGAGATGCTGCGCGGCGAGAATAAATACGAGATCGTTGCCGTAGAGCCGGCTTCCTGCCCGAGCCTGACCCGCGGTGTATATGCTTACGATTTCTGCGACACCGGAAAGGTCTGTCCGCTGGCAAAGATGTATACCCTCGGAAGCAGCTTCATCCCTTCCGCAAACCATGCCGGCGGTCTGCGTTATCACGGCATGAGCAGCGTGGTTTCCGAGCTGTATGACCAGAAGCTGATCAGCGCCCGCAGCGTGGAACAGACTTCGGTCTTTGATGCAGCTACGACCTTTGCACGTGTGGAGGGCATCCTTCCGGCACCCGAATCCAGCCATGCGATCCGCGTGGCCATTGATGAGGCACTGAAGTGCAAGGAGACCGGTGAAGAAAAGAACATCGTCTTCGGTCTGACCGGGACGGGCTACTTCGATATGGTAGCATACCAGAAATATAACGATGGCGAGATGAGCGATTATATCCCTACGGATGAAGATCTGAAGAAATCCATCGCGGAGATGCCGAAAGTATAAGTATTATTTTGGACGGAAAGGCGGCCGGCTGTATGCTGACCGCCTGTTTTTATAACACGAAGAACAAAAAAAGTGAAAGGAGCCGATATGGACAAGAACGCGGAAAAGGCAAGTATCGAAAGCGGACGTACGGCATTGGGCATCGAACTGGGCAGCACCAGGATCAAAGCCTGCCTGATCGATGAGAAACACATCCCCGTGGCGGCAGGAGAATACACCTGGGAGAACCGCCTGGAAAACGGCATATGGACCTACCATATGGAGGACGATGTGATCAAAGGTCTTCAGAGCTGCTACGCGGATCTGGCGGCCAATGTGGAAAAGGAATACGGCGTAAAGCTGGTAAAGACCGGGGCTATAGGTGTTTCGGCCATGATGCACGGCTATCTGCCCTTTGATAAAGACTGGAAGCAGCTTGCGGAATTTCGTACCTGGAGAAATACGATCACCGGAGAAGCGGCGGAAAAGCTGACAGCTCTCTTTCACTTCAATATACCGCAGCGCTGGAGCATTGCCCATCTGTATCAGGCAATGCTGAAGAAGGAAGAGCATCTTCCGAAGTTGGCCCATCTGACGACGCTTGCCGGCTATATCCATTACCGCCTGACCGGCGAGAACGTGATGGGGATCGGCGAAGCCTCGGGGATGTTCCCGATCGATTCCGTTGTGATGGATTATGACGCTGCCATGGCGGATCAGTTTGACCGGCTCATCGGCAGTGATTATGAGTGGAAACTCAGGGAAGTGCTGCCCAAGGTGGTATGTGCCGGTGAAGAGGCCGGAAGCTTAAGCACAGAGGGCGCAGCTTTCCTCGATCCTTCCGGAACGCTTCAGGCGGGGATCCCCTGCGCAGCTCCCGAAGGAGATGCCGGGACCGGCATGGTGGCGACCAATGCAGTGCGGGGCAGGACCGGCAACGTATCGGCCGGAACCTCCGATTTTGCCATGGTGGTACTGGAAAAAGCCATCGGTGTACATGAAGAGCTGGATATGGTGACCACCCCTGCGGGGCTGCCGGTCGCCATGGTGCATTGCAACAACTGCACCTCCGATATCAATGCCTGGGCGGGACTCTTTAAAGAATTTGCGCAGGCTGCAGGCATGGAGCTCAGTACGAATGACCTTTATACCACGCTCTTTAAGGCGGCGCTTCAGGGCGAGCCGGATGCCGGCGGTCTGATCCCCTTCAATTATATCTCCGGCGAGGGCGTGACAAAGCTGGATTCGGGGCGCCCGCTCTTTATCCGTACCCAGGATGCAAAGCTTTCCCTGGGCAATTTCATGCGTGCCAATCTGATGAGTGCCATGGCGACCCTGGCCATCGGAATGGAGATACTGACAAAAGAAGAAAAGGTGGAGATCGCTTCCCTTACCGGCCACGGCGGCTACTTCAAGACGCCCGGTGTGGGACAGCGTATCCTTTCCGCAGCCTGCGGCAGCCCTGTCTCCGTGATGGAGAGCGCCGGGGAAGGCGGCCCTTACGGCATGGCACTGCTTGCGGCATACCGTATCAACAGGGAAGAAGGAGAGGCACTGGAAGATTATCTGGATAAAAAAGTCTTTGCAGACGCAAAGGTGGAAACGCTGAAGGCCGACGACGCCGAGATCGCTGGCTTTGCGGATTTCCTGTCTGCTTATAAGAAGGCACTGGCCGTGGAAAAAGCGGCAGTGGAGAACGTGGGGTGAGGATATGCTTGAGGAATTAAAAAAGCTCGTTTATGAAGCCAATATGCTCCTGCCGAAGTACGGTCTTGTAACCTTTACCTGGGGAAATGTTTCCGGCATCGACAGGGAAAAAGGGCTGATGGTGATCAAGCCTTCGGGCGTGGATTATGCCGTGATGAAAGCCGATGATATGGTCGTGCTCGATCTGGAGAGCGGGAAGCGCGTGGAAGGAACGCTCAATCCTTCCTCCGATACGCCGACGCATCTGGAGCTTTACCGTGCCTTCCCCGAGATCGGAGGCGTGGTGCATACCCATTCATCTTATGCGACCAGCTGGGCACAGGCGGGGAGGGATATCCCCTGCTATGGGACCACCCATGCCGATTATTTTTACGGGCCGATCCCCTGCCTCAGGGTACTGACGAAGGAAGAGATCGATGAAGCCTATGAGGAGAATACCGGGCATCTCATCGTGAATGAGTTTAAGTCGCGCGACCTGGATGTGATGAGTGTGCCGGCCTGCCTTTGCAAGAATCACGGCCCCTTTGCATGGGGGAAGGATCCCAATGAGGCGGTGCACAATGCGGTGGTGCTGGATGAAGTGGCCAAGATGGCGCTGCGTACCGAGCTGATCAAAGCGGATGTTCAGCCGGCCCCGCAGGAGCTTCAGGACAAGCATTATTACCGGAAGCACGGTGCCAGCGCCTATTACGGACAGAAATAAGATATGCTGATTTATTATAAGGATGGAGAATGTGAGAAAACCCTGCCGGAAATGCCTTTTACAGGAATTTGACGCAGACGGTTACCGGGAAAAGATCCTGAAGGAGCTGGACTGGATGGACGGTGAAATGCGCGCGCCGGAGGAAGAATACCAAAGGCGTCTTGCACTGTGCAGAGACTGTGAGAAGCTTCTGGAGGGAAGCTGTCTGGCCTGCGGCTGTTATGTGGAGCTGAGGGCTGCGGCGAAAGCCGGGCATTGCCCGAAGAAAAAGTGGTGAGCGGATCGAAAGAATCTGTGCAGGGAAGATCATGAAATGAATGTCAGAAATAAAAAAGCCGGGGATGAACCCCGGCTTTTATCATCATAGACCGTCCGTTCAGAAGCGGAAGCTGGAATACATCATGTTGCTGATCAGGCTGATCACTGCGGACTTTCCGCAGATATATACAAAGAGTACACATACCACGAAAGCAACCGTGCTGATGATGAAGATGAACCAGCTTCTCTTGTTTTCATCCACATTTGCCAGATATTTATTGATAGCGATGGTGCTGAAAACGATCCAGATATTGATGCCCGCCACAAGGATGATGAAAGCCAGCAGCACCGAGAAGAGGCTGAAGAGGAACATCCCGAAGAAAGCGATGGCGGGATAGAGCTTCAAAGCCGACAGCTTGGAAAGCAGCTGGGGGAAGGTGACGGAAGGATTGGATTTGTTGCCGAAAAGATAGGCCAGACCAGCGCGGATCACGGCGGAGAGAAGGATCGCCAGGAATGCGCCGAGACCGAGGAGAGCTCCGGCTCCCGCGGAATGGTTCACGCCTCCGTAGATCAGCATCAGCAGAAAAGCGAGCAGAGCATAGCTGCCGCAGAAGATCAGAGATGCTGCAGGAGAAATTGAGGCTGTGGCGTCTGCCGCTGCAATGGGAGAGGTAAAGCCCTTGGAAAACATGGCGCCAAATGCCGCTCCGACTTTGGAAGGGGCCTTGGGAGCCATGGGCATACCGTTATACATCTGCTGCATCTGGGGATTCATACCCATGCCCTGCTGCATCTGAGGGTTCATGCCCTGCATCTGGGGGTTCATACCCATACCCTGCTGCATCTGGGGATTCATCTGCTGCTGTTGCATCTGGGGCTGCATCTGTTGCTGCTGCATCTGCGGGTTCATCTGCTGCTGTTGCATCTGGGGCTGATCCATCTGAGGTTGCTGCGCTGCGCCCTGATTTGCGGCTCTGAACTGAGGGCAGTTGCACGCACCGTTTACGAGCGGTTTACCGCAATACATACAAAAATCACCCATTTTTCATCCTCCTTGTTTAACGTGAAAACTCTGCGTTTTGCACTTTGAACAGAGAGGATCCTATCCTCTCTGAACTATATTTTGTATATATTAACATATCTCCCCCCAATATGCCAAGCCTTTTTTAGAGAAACTTGTTTACATAATATAGCAGCAGGACCTGTGCCGCCGCGGCACGGAAAGCTCGCTGATCAAAGTATCGGCCGGCAGCCACGCAGCAAATGTGTGGTCCGGGACTGAACAGTAACGGATGCTTCGCCGGAATATCCCTGTATCTTGCATTCTGTGTCGTGGGAGGGTAAAATATATAAGGAAATAAAGCCGAAAGTGAGAGCTTCCGGATGGATATTGTCCGGATCGGGAAGCTGTTGATCGAAGGTATGGGAATGAATACGGCATATGTTAAAAAGATGCGCCTGAATATCCTTGGGATCGGGAGGAAAAAGATGGATGTGGATGAACTGATCGATATGATCGACGGAAAGATGCAGAGCGGCGTGAGCCGGCTGACGGTGGGCTTTTCCGAGGATCTTTTCTCGGGCGTGAAGAAGGAGAGTTATCACCACGGGCGCTGCGATGTGGGGAGCCCCTGGGCCAAAGGTACGGTATCAAACTGTGATATCACGGACAGAGAGGATGAGCGGAGAAAAAAGTGAGGGGCTCCTGAAGGATAAGGATATCCGCGAGCCTCTTTTTGACTGGCTGGAGGAAAGGTACGGAAGGATACGCATCCTGGAGGAAAAGGTGATCGGCAGGGTGCGCGCGGATGTGGTGATGGTGACTCCGGAGCTTCTGTACGGCATCGAGATCAAATCCGATGCGGATACCTATGCCCGGCTTGCGAAGCAGGTGAAATATTACAACTGGTATTACGACCGCAACATCATCGTCATCGGATCAAAGCATGCACTGCATGTGAAGGAGCATGTTCCGGATTGGTGGGGCATCATCTCGGTGGAGGTCGATGAAAAGGGCTGTTTCGATTTTTATGTGGTACGTGAAGCGACGGAAAATCCTCGCGTAAAGGACGCCCGCAAGATCACGATCCTCTGGCGGAATGAACTCGCGGCGATCCAGAAGCGCAACAGGCTGCCGAAGTATACAAATAAGAGCAAGGATTATATCTGTAAGCTGCTCCTGGAACGTGTGCCGCCGGAGACCCTCTGGCCCCAGGCCTGGGAGGAGCTCTTCGAGCGGGATTACAGCGTATATGAAGAAAAGTGAACAAAGCTGGCAGCTAATGAATAGAGATGCCAATTTGAACAAAAACCGATGGAGTGGTACAATAATATCGCCTAATCAAATCTACTGAATATATAGGAGATGAATGTATTATGGAAATGGGCAACATAATCATTGCAATTCTTGTAATTCCTTTGGTAATTGCGATTGGTATCCAGGTTGTTAATTCTATTCATCAAAAACAGTTAGCACAGCTAAACCAAGATGTCTTACAACATCTTAACCTTCAAAACTGGCAATTTCGAGGATATGATTTTAATGTGGATTTGAAGAGTTCTAAGGCTGTGGATGATTATTCTCATATTAAATTATTTAAAGATAACAGAGATTTGATTAATACTGCATATGTTCGATTGAAAGACAAAGCGTTATATGCTGATATGTTGTCTGCATTTCTCCAAAACAATGAGTATAAAAGTCAACCTATGTACTCGACACTTGAAGAGACATTGACCCGTGATCTAAAGACATTATATACCTTTAATGTTTATGTTTCCTATGTTTCTCCGGCTGGACGCAGTACAAATCATAAAATACTGCAGATTGATAAAGCTGATATTGATGCTTTGAGACAGGATCCTTCGCTAATTATGGGGAAGGCAGAGTATAATAAATTTATCAAAGAACAAAATCAAGGAATCATTGACCAGAAGTGTCATTTCTTCTATGAGAAAGTCAATAACATTATAGACACTGCAAATTCATATAGGGAAAAGCTGATAAACAAAGATGATCAAAATGAGCTTGACAGGCTGATTTCGTTGTTATTTGACAAAACAGTAAATAGTATTAAGAAGATCAAAACACCGGATAGTGAAGAATGGGATGTTATAGATAAGATAATAACAAGTATTGACAGTTCTGTAAATCAAGTTATAGATAAGAATCAGCAGATACTTGATTATTATGATTCGCCTGAGTTTGAACAGATAAAGAGTACCTGTAATGCTTTAATGGATAGCCAAAGGGATTTTAATGAGTATATCATTGAAAAGACGCAGTCGATTTCTGCTCTTTTTGGCTCAAAAGTAGTCAGAAGCGAAACGGAGATAAATGACGAGTATAACTATATTCGCCCTTATAAAAAGAGTATTACACCATTTACAGCTGAAGTTTCTGCACAAGTATTTGCAAGTGCTGAAAATAGCCCATTAGAGTATATAGTAAAGACCTTTTATCCCAACAAGGACCAGTATCCTGTACAAATCCAGAAGCTACAGTTTTTGGTGGAGGAGCTTGAAACATTAAAGGATGCGAAGGAAATAATTGAGACATATAAGAAAGATTACCAGCAATACCTAACTGATGTCCCGGCTTTCATTATGGAAAATGATGAAGACGGCTTTTATTCGAGACTTGGATTTGCAAATATCAGTGAAAATACATTGACTGTTGAATATAAATTCTCTTATACATCCAATGGAGGAATGGCTCAGCGCTCTTTTGTTGTTCCAATGACTGAAGAAACCATTATTAAGCTTATCGAAATGCTTCAGAGCAAGCTTACGATGACAGCTTTTGCTAAGGAGCAGCGTGCGTTGATGACAAGCAAATTGAGACAACAAATAAAAGAGCGTGATAATTATACCTGCAAATTCTGTGGAAATTCCACTCATAACGAGCCAAATCTGCTTCTCGAAATAGATCATATCATTTCAGTGGCAGATGGCGGATGTACTGTGGAAAACAATTTACAAACCCTGTGTTGGAAATGTAATAGAACAAAAGGGAGAAAGAGTATGACTGTGTAAACCCTATATTTCAAGAAAACTACCAGAAAACACCCCCCTATCGATTTGATAGAGGGGTAAATTTTTTTGTCAAGGGCGTAATTAATGATATTGCACGAAAGTCACCTCTTATTTTTTCTGAAAATGGTTCTTGCGGGGATGACGTAAAATAAGTTTCGCAAATTCATAAAAAAGGTAGACATGGTCTATCACCGCTCGGTAAGATTAAGTTACCACACAAAATCAAAAACCGGGAAAGGGGTTTAGTGCCATGTCTGATAACATTTTACAACTAAATG
>JAEELW010000124.1 GCA_016282915.1 Lachnospiraceae bacterium
AGCGTACTACTGCTGCCATCACCGGATCTTGTTTCTTCTTCATCAAGAAACTCCGTCAGTGGATAATCGCTTCCCACTTCAGATCTCATTTCCTCTTCATCATGGAACACCGTCAGCGTATTACTGCTGCCATCACCAGATTTTGTTCCTTCTTCATCAAGAAGCTCCGTCAGTGGATAATCGCTTCCCACTTCAGATCTCGTTTCCTCTTCTTCATGAAACACCTTTAGCGTACTACTGCTGCCATCACCGGATCTTGTTTCTTCTTCATCAAGAAACTCCGTCAGTGGATAATCGCTTCCCACTTCAGATCTCGTTTCCTCTTCATCATGAAACACCTTCAGCGTACTACTGCTGCCATCACCGGATCTTGTTCCTTCTTCATCAAGAAGCTCCGTCAGTGTATAATCACTTCCCAATACTGATATCGTGCCTTCTTCATCAAGGAGCTCCGTCGGTGTATAACTGCTGCCTTCATCCGATTTCCTGCCCGTTTCCGTCCCAACATGATCAATCGCTTCCGTATATGTGGGGCCGGCAATTCCGGCATTTGAAGCACATTTGGGGCATTCCGAAAAAATATCTGCATTATAATAGTGTTTTTTTTCACACTGTACCATTTTCATGATTTTTATACTCCCATCAGTAAAGAATCTTCATGTGTCTACTGTTCAATCCAGCGGCATTCGCTTGTGATCAACTCATCCCCTGTCACCAGCTCCACGATATATCCGTTATAAATGCTTATCGATGTGTACATCTCCTTATCAAAAGCAGGAAGATCACGCGCAATCAAACCAGTCACGGTATCCGTATCAGGATTCTCACCCCTGCCGGTATAGTATACATCCTTATTGTGATTCTCAACCAGATTGATAATACGGGTGGATGTTTCCCCAACTTCTCGTAAGATCTGACCGAATGATTTCAAAAGAATAAAATAGGAAAAAAAAATCCTGCATTTTCCCTGAACAACGTATAAAAATTCTGCTGTCCCAGCTGAAAACATACCAGTTTTATCTCTATTCACAACATACAGGATAGCTGCAATTTCAAATCACAACATCGCAAGGGATCCTTTATGTCTCAAGGCATCCACCGGCTGCGCCGGTCCCCCTTGAGACTAACCCGCTTCGCGGGCCCCTCCTTAGCTGCATCCCCAAATCAACATCGCAAGGAATCCCCCCACATACGTGGGTCCCCCCTTGCGAATATCCTAAGGAATCTTCCCGCTTCGCGGGCCCCTCCTTAGGATTAGCCCAGCATCTCGTTCAGGCTGCGGATATGGTTCTTTCTCGAAGCCGCCAGGATCACGCGGTCGCCCTTTCGTATACAGGCGTTTCCGGAAGGGATGATCAGATCCTTTCCGCGGATGATCCCGGCGATCAGCACATCCTTTTTGAGACGGAACGCCTTGTCGCGGAAAAGCGTATCCAGACAGCGGAAATCCTCCGTGGCCGGGAACTCCATGATCTCCGCCATGCCCTCTGCCAGCAGGTAAAATTTCCCGATATCCTTACCGCTATCCGCCGCTTCATGATTGCGCAGGAAGCGCAGCGCCTTTACCGCGGATGATTCAGCCGGTGAGACCGTGATGTCGATATTGACCTTCTGGAGCAGCTTTACATGCTCGGGCCGGTCCACACGGGTGATGATGGACGGGATCCGGCAGGACCAGGAATACATGCTGGCAACAAGATTTGTCTCATCGTTCTCCGTGAGCGAGATCACAGCATCGGCGGAGGCTACCTTTTCTTCTTCCAGTACCTCCAGAGTATCACCATCGACAAAGGCAACATGGACATTCGGATACTGTTCCATAAATTCCCTGCATCTGCCGGCATCATGCTCGAGTATCGTGATATCGCAGTGATCCTTCTGCAGCATGCGGAGCAGATACTTGCAGCTGCTGCTGGCACCAAGGATCACGATCTTTTTTGTTTTGTTACGCCGTATCCCCAGCTGCGCCAGGGTTTCATTCAGCTGTTTTACAGCGATGACCACATTGATATTGTCATCGCATTTCAGGACAAAATCACCTCCCGGGATATGAAGCTTTCCGTCCCGGATCACGGTCACCACCAGGATATCCAGTCCCAGGGACTGCTTGATGTCGATGAGCGAACGGTCCTTCAGCACACTGTCTTCCCGGATGTTCAGATTCAGAAGCTGTATCTCGTTCCCCCAGAACCCTTCCAGTTTGGTAAAGCCGGGCATGCCGATATTGCGGTAGATCTCTTCGGCCATATCCAGACGCGGCTTCATGAAGAAATCGATATTGTATTCCTTTTTCAGCTGCTCCGCTTCCCGAACAAAGTCCGCCATCAGGATACGGGCGGCAGCAAAACGTGTCCCCAGAGCCTTGGCCTGCATGCAGCTTAAAAGATTGATCTCGTCGGTATGCGTAAGGGCTACGATGGCATCTGCCGTATCCGCGCCGGCGGAAAGCAGCGTTTCCCGTGAGGCACCGCTGCCCACGACCCCGTTCACATTATATCTGTCCGTAGCCGCATCCACGAGTTTCCGGTCCTGATCGATCACGACCACATCATAGTTTTCGTTCGCAAGTGAGGAGATCAGGAGATTTCCGGTCTGTCCGAGACCAACAATGATGAGCTTCATGCTTTTTCCCTTTCTGCATTTCTCTTACAAAGTCTGGCAGCCTTATGCTTTTCCAGCGCAAAATAGACGCGCTTTACCGTCAGCCCCTGTACCAGCACCGTAAAGAAGATGGTCACATAGGCCACATTGGTAAAGATCTGATAAACTTCCGGCGGCAGATAGTCTGCCGTCTCCAGAGCCAGTGCCATGGAAAGACCGCCTTTCAGCGCCGACCAGGTCATCAGTACGACAAATTCCGGCAGGTTATAATTTCCGGGGATCTGGCGGCCCGTAAGCAGCGTGCTGACCGTCACACCGCAGCCCCGTGAAAAGATCAGGATCAGCAGACCTGCGGGGATCACGATCGCAGCAAAAGGACTGAGCTGCATATTCAGCACCAGCAGGCCGATCATCACAAAAAGTATGGAATTTAATATATTCTCTATGATCTCCCAGAAATCGTGGTAAAAATTCTCCGGATCGATGACCGTCGCACGGCGTTTGATCCCATCCATCGCATAGGAAAAGTACATTCCGCACACGACCGAAGCGATCACGCCGGAAAAACCGAAATGCTCACAGATCACATACACCGAAGAAACATCCAGCAGGGATATGAGAATATATCGTACGGGATCGCGGGTGAGTTTGATCAGGCGGAACAAAACGAAAGAAATGCCCAAAGCTACGGCAATGGCACCGCCGATCTCCTTGACCATCAGCTCCGCAAAACGGCTGTCACCGCTGTGGTTGATCAGGGAACGGACAAAGATAAAAAGCGTAACGCCCGTTCCGTCGTTAAACAGGGATTCGTTTTCGATCACCGAGCAGACATTCTTGGATAGGCCGATCTTGTTCAGTATCCCGGTAGCGGCAATGGGATCCGTAGGCGACACCACACAGCCCAGGAGCACGCACATCCAGAAATCCATGGGAATGCTAAAGACCACGGCCGCCAGATAAAAAAGCGCGCCGTACAGGAAAGACGAAAGCAGAGTCGTCAGCAGCGCAAGCAGGGAGATCGGCCGCAGGTTCTTCTTAAACTTCTTCATATTAACCTTACCGGCTCCCGCAAAAAGCATGAAGCAGAGCATTCCGTCCATCAGATACTCACGGAAACGGAAATTGGCCATATGCTCCATCACTGCGCTTACCGCGATCTCCGGGAAGATCATGCGGATGACCAGCAATACGCCGGACAGAAGCAGCGAAAAGAATACCAGCGCGATATCGCTCTGAAGATGGAAGATCCTCTCATTGAGCGTACCGATCAATACGATATAAGCAAGGATTATGATCAGAAACAGTAATATATTCATCTTGCAAGATCACTCCAGATCCTTCATCCAAAGCGCAACGGAAGCATCACTGGGCATACGCCAGTCGCCTCTCGGCGAAAGCGTGACGGAACCCACCTTCGGGCCGTCCGGCAGACAGCTGCGCTTGAACTGCTGCGTAAAGAAGCGCCGGAAGAAATTCCTTGCCGCCTTGCGCACATCTTCTCCCGAAAGCTCGGGGTAAGCCCGCAGCGCATAAGCCGCGGAACGGGCCGGTTCAAAACCGTAACGCAGGGTATAGAAGAGGAAGAAATCGTTCAGATCGTACTTTCCGATCTTTTCCTCCGTCTTCTGGGCGATCTCACCGTTCACCGAAGGCGTCAGTTCGGGCGAGATCGGTGTGTCACAGATTGAATACAGAACGCGGCTGAGTTCCTCATTTCCGCACATGGCGGCGTAGGAAGTGCAGATAAACTTCACCAAAGTCTTGGGGATCGAACTGTTGACGGCATACATGGACATATGATCCCCGTTATAAGTGCACCAGCCGAGGGCCAGTTCGGAAAGATCTCCCGTGCCGACCACCAGACCGTTATGCATATTGGCCGCATCCATCAGGATGTAAGTTCGCATCCTGGCCTGGGCATTCTCATAGGTCACATCACCCTCACCCTGATAGACCTGCTCATGACCGAGCTGTTTCAGATGGAGGTCCACGCCCTCACGGATCGGCACTTCATAGATTTCGTCCGCCAGCAGCTCCATCAGCTTCCTTGCATTATCCAGCGTCTGTCCCGAGGTATTGCCCTCGCTTGGCATCGTATAGCCGATAATGCGGATCTCCGGGATCAGTTTTTTGGCTTCCTCACACACCAGCACAGCCAGCGTGGAATCCAGACCACCGGAGATGCCGATCACCAGATTCTTTATGCCGGTCGCGCGGACGCGTGTGGCGAGTCCGTTCGCCTGGATCTGCAGGATCCTGCGGCAGCGCTCATCCCTGGTGTTCTGATTGGCCGGAACAAAGGGATTTCTCGCAACGGGATACTCGAAATGCTTCAGATTCTCTGCCATTTCCTCGATCCCGGCTTCGGCAGCGCCCGCCGTCTGCATACAGACCGAAACCCTGCGGTATTCATTGTCCGAAGGATTCTCATAGGTCGTCTGTCTCCGCCGGTCATGCATGATCATACCCAGATCGATCAGGGCCTTTTCGGCATGGGGATAGACAGGGAAAATGCTCTCCGCCAAAAGGCTTCCGTTCTGTGCGATGATGCTGTGTCCGGAAAATACAAGGTCGGTACTGCTCTCCATCGTGCCGGCCGACGCATAGATATAGGCGCAATAACAGGCACCGCTCTGCTGCTTCACAAGCTGGGTACGGTATTCCTGCTTTCCGATCAGCTCATCGGATGCGGACAGATTGGCGATCACATTTGCACCTGCCAGTGCCGCATGCGTCCCGGGCTTGTCCGGCACCCACAGATCCTCACAAAGCTCTACTCCCAGCACGGCACCGCTTTCCGTATCCTCTGCCAGGATATCCTGGCCAAAGGGGATCATCTGCCCCCCGATACATACGCTTCTGCCTTTCAGCCCTTTCCCGGAAGCAAACCAGCGCGCCTCATAAAACTCCGAATAATTCGGAAGATAGGCCTTGGGGATGAGTGCTTTGATACTGCCCTGCGAGATCACCGCCGCACAGTTATAAATGCAGTTTTCATATCGTATGGGGACGCCGACCAGAACGGTCGTACCGAGGTCTTTCGCAGCATCGGCGATCACCGACAGCGCCCTCTCGGACTCGTTCAATAAGAGATCGCTCAGAAAAAGATCCGCGCAGGTATAGCCCGTAACGGACAATTCCGGAAAGACGATCAGCGCGCTCTCCTTCTGCTCCCGGATCATCGTGATGATCTGCTGTGTGTTATAGACCACGTCACCCACGATCAGTTCCGGCACTGCTGCCACTACCTGTAAAAGTCTGTTTTTCATATGCTCACTGTCCCCCTATCGTGTAGCTCATTATCATCTACAAAACAATACTTATTATACATAAGATCCTGTAATGCTGACAAGAACCCCTATACGACT
>JAEELW010000125.1 GCA_016282915.1 Lachnospiraceae bacterium
ACTGAAGCACCGGAAGGTAAAGGCAGAGCTTGAACGCGTATCCCTGATCTGCGGAAAGAGCGCGTATCCGACGCTTTCGAAGCTGCTTTCGGAACTGAAGCAGCAGTATCCGGAGCATACGGCGCTGCTCTATCCGATCCGTAACGATTTCTTCGGGGAGCGGATCACGGTGACGGGGCTGATCACCGGGCAGGATCTGCGTGCGCAGCTTAAGGATAAGGAGCTGGGAGAGGCACTGCTGATCCCGCGGGTGATGCTTCGTTACGGGACCGAGATCTTTCTTGATGACGATACGGTGGCGGGGGTGGCGGAAGCTTTACAAACCCCGGCCGTTATTGTAAAATCGAACGGTGCGGATCTTTTGCGCGCCCTGCTGGGCTTGAAGCAGAGTGAAGGGGATAAGGCGGACGGCAATCCCTACGAAGGGGATCAGGTATAGAGATATGGCAAAGAGAAAAGCGGTCGTGGCCGTGGTCGGCAGACCGAATGTAGGAAAATCGACACTGTTCAATGCGCTGGCGGGAGAACGTATCTCCATTGTCAAGGATACGCCGGGCATCACACGCGACCGCATCTATGCGGATGTGGAATGGCTGGGTCATGCCTTTACGCTCATCGATACCGGCGGGATCGAGCCGGACAGCAGGGATATCATCCTGTCCCAGATGCGGGAACAGGCCCAGATCGCCATCGATACCGCGGATGTGATCATCTTTATGACGGATGTGCGTCAGGGGCTCGTGGACGATGATGCCAAGGTGGCGGATATGCTGCGCCGCAGCGGCAAACCCGTGATCCTCACGGTCAACAAGGTGGACAGTTACGAAAAGCAGATCGCGGATGTATACGAGTTCTATAACCTGGGGCTTGATGAACCCTGGCCCATTTCGGCTGCCGAAAAGCAGGGACTCGGGGATCTGCTGGATGAGGTATTGAAGCATTTTCCCGGAGATACCGGGGAGGCGGAGGAGGATGAGAGTCCGAAGATCGCTATCATCGGAAAACCCAATGTGGGGAAGAGTTCCATCATCAACCGTCTTCTGGGGGAGCAGCGCCTGATCGTATCCGATATCGCCGGAACAACGAGAGACGCGGTGGATACGCGTGTGAAACGTAACGGGCGCGAGTATGTCTTTATCGATACCGCAGGGCTCCGGCGCAAGAACAAGATAAAAGAAGAACTGGAAAAATATATGATCGTCCGTACCGTGAGCGCCGTGGAGCGCGCGGATGTGGCGGTACTTGTGATCGATGCGGCCGAAGGCGTGACCGAACAGGACGCCAAGATCGCCGGCATCGCCCATGAGCGCGGCAAGGGCATGATCGTTGCCGTGAATAAATGGGATCTGATCGAGAAGGATAACAGCAGCGTAAAGGAATTTACCAAAAAGATCCGCGATACCCTGTCCTTTGCGCCTTATGCGGAGCTGCTCTTCATCTCGGCCGAGACCGGGCAGCGTCTGCCGAAGCTCTACGATACGATCGACGCCGTGATCGAGAACCATGCGCTGCGCATCCAGACCGGCGTGCTCAACGAGATCGTGGCGGAAGCGGCGGCATTGCAGCAGCCGCCCACGGACAAGGGGAAACGGCTCAAGATCTTTTATACGACGCAGGCGGCGGTAAAGCCCCCGACCTTTGTGATCTTTGTCAATGATAAGGAGCTGATGCATTTTTCTTACCTGCGCTATCTGGAGAACCGTATCCGTGAGGCCTTCGGTTTTCAGGGAACGCCGCTGCGCTTTATCGTGCGGGAACGGGTGGAAAAAGGAAGCTGAGAGGGAGAAGGAAGCAATGGAAACTATCGGGATCAGGGCGCTCTGCCTGCTGATCGGTTATCTGGCAGGAAATTTCCAGACGGCTTTTTTTGTCGGAAAGCTGAACGGGATCGATATCCGCGAAAAAGGGAGCGGGAACGCCGGTACGACGAACACGCTGCGTGTGCTGGGCAAGAAGGCCGGACTCATTGTCTTTGCCGGAGATCTGGCCAAGAGCATACTGGCGGTGGTGCTGGTCTATTTTCTGTTCCGCGGAAGCTACGCGGAGCTGATCTATCTTCTGAAGCTATACGCCGGTCTCGGCGTGATCCTGGGGCACAATTTCCCCTTCTATATGGGCTTTAAGGGGGGAAAGGGCATCGCGGCCATGAGCGGCATGATCATTGCCTTTCACTGGCTGTATGTCCCCATCGACCTGCTGCTCTTTTTCGGCACCTTTGCCATGACCAATTATGTATCTCTCGCATCGCTGATCCTGACAGCCGGTTTCTTTATCCAGACCATCATCATGGGGGAGTGCGGGCTCTTCATGCGTTTCCATATTTCTTCCCACGCGGTGTATATGGCGGAGATCCCGGCAGAGGTGCGCATCGAGATGTATGTGCTGGCCTTTATCATTGCAGCCATGGCTTTTATCCGGCACAGGCAGAATATCAAAAAGCTATTGAGCGGGCAGGAGCGGAAGACCTATCTCTTTAAGAAGAACAGGGCGGATTAGGATGAAGCAGTTTTTTAGTGAGAACCGGCTGAACTTTCGACGGGCAGTGTGCTATACGCTGCTCGTATATCTTCTCTGTCACGGCTACCGCCTGTTTTCTCTGCTTTTTACCGGGGATACGCTCCTTATGTTCTATGAGGACGACGCCGCCTGGCAGATCGCAGTGGGACGTTTCTGTTTCCCTTTCCTGATCATGCTGCGTGGAAGCATCGAAGTACCGTGGCTGCTCTCAGTCCTTGCGATGCTCTGGATGTGCGGGGCGGTATGTATCACGACCGAGCTCTTTTCACTTAAGAAATGGTGGCAGATCCTGGCGGTATCCCTGCTTTACTGTACCAATCCCAGCTTTATCGCACTCAATGCCACGGATCTGTACTGTATCGATTTTTATGCGCTGGCGCTGTTCCTGGCCCTGCTCGGGGCAAGGCTCTGTCTGGAGAAAAAACTCCTTACGTCGGTGCTGGCGGTCTTTGCGTTCACGGTCTCGCTCGGGATCTATCAGGCCTATATCTGCGTGGCACTGGGCGTGCTGATGCTTCATTTTGTGCAGGAGCTTCAGAAGGAAAAGAAGTTTATGCCGCTGCTGAAGGAAGCTCTGCGTACGGGAGCCAGCCTGGCCGCGGCGGCAGTACTGTATGTGATCTGCTTTAAGCTTTTCCAGAAGGCCTTCAACATCTGGACCGCAAAGACCTTTATCGATCTGGACGGACTCGGCGATTACAGCGAGAGTTCCGTTTTCTCGGTCCTGAAGGAGACCTTTGCGCGCGTGTGGCAGTATGTAAAGGACCCCACGGTCTTCGTAAGCCTGACTTTCCGCGGAAAGGACATGAGCGTGATCTGGAGCTGGATACTGCGTCTGGCGGAGCTGGGGCTTTCCGGCTGCGCACTGTGGCATCTCATCAGGACCGCAGTCAGCCGGAAGAACAAATGGTGGCAGTACGTACTGCAGACGCTGCTGCTGATCCTTCTGCCGCTGGGGATCAATTTTGTCTGCTTTGCCTCCAAGGGAATGCAGCATCCCCTCATGTGCTTTGCCTTCTGCCTGCTGTGGCTGGTGCCGCTTCTGGGCGAAGCCGGGAGCGGGACAAAGCGAAGCATAGCCCTGCCGCTCATAGCCCTCCTCTGCTGGAGTAATATCGTCTACGCCAACCAGGTATATGTAAAGATCGAGACGAGGGATATCGCGGCACAGGAGCTCATGAACGGCATCAACCAGACACTCACGCAGACGGAGGGCTACATTCCGGGGGAAACGGAAGTGGCCTTTATCGGGAGCTTTAATGACAATCCGTATATACAGCCTTTTGAGCGCCTGGAGCGCCTGGAGGAGTGGTCCATGAGAAAGACGGCCCTGGCTTATTCCGGGACCGAGGAAGCATATTACAGGTACTTTTCCGCCATCGGTATGAAGGCGGAGCGCCCGTCCGAGATCACGGAGGAAATGCGTGCCCTGCCGGTATATCCGCAGAAGGGCTATGCGGCCATGATCGACGGCGTGATGGTCGTAAAATTATCAGAGGAGGTAGAGTGAGATGGCAAAGATCGGTATCATCGGGGCAGGCAGCTGGGGGATCGCACTGGGCTGGCTTCTGAACAACAACGGCTGCAGCGTGCAGATCTGGTCGGCTCTCGGAGACGAGATCGACATGCTTCTGAAAGAGCGTGAGCATAAGGATAAGCTGCCCGGAGTAAAGCTGGATGAGAAGATCTCTTTTACGAAGGATCTGAAGGAAGTCTGTACGGATAAGGAGCTGCTGGTGCTTGCGGTGCCCTCGATCTTTACGAGACAGACCGCCGCGAAGATGAAGGACTTTGTTAAGGACGGGCAGATCGTTGTAAACGTGGCAAAGGGGATCGAGGAGAGCACGCTGCTCACCCTGGATAAGCAGATCGAAGAGGAGCTCCCCCAGGCCGATGTGGCGGTGCTTTCGGGACCGACCCATGCCGAGGAGGTGGGACGCGGACTGCCTACCACCATTGTTGCCGCGGCGGCAAAGAAGAGCACTGCGGAATATGTACAGAAGATCTTTTCCTCGGAAGTGTTCCGGGTTTATACCTCGCCGGACGTGCTGGGCGTGGAACTGGGCGGCGCGCTGAAAAACGTGGTCGCTCTGGCGGCCGGCATGGCGGACGGGCTGGGCTACGGCGACAATACCAAGGCGGCGCTCATCACCCGCGGACTGGCCGAGATGACGAGGCTGGGGCTTGCCATGGGTGGCGCGGCAGAGACCTTTGCGGGCCTGACCGGTATGGGCGATCTGATCGTGACCTGCGCGTCGCAGCATTCACGTAACCGCAGGGCTGGTTTTCTGATGGGACAGGGGAAGAGCCCGAAGGAAGCCATGGACGAAGTGAAGATGGTCGTAGAGGGCGTATATTCCGCCAAAGCGGCGATCGCCCTTGCAAAAAAATACGGCATCGAGATGCCGATCGTGGAACAGGTGAATCATATCCTTTTTGAAGACCGACCCGTAAAGGACGCGGTCCGGGAACTGATGCTGCGCGATCCGAAGAGCGAGCATTCGGCGCTTCCCTGGGAGGGGTAGAAGCGAAAGGCTTCCGGACCGCGAAGCCGGGGAAGGGGATCACTTCTCCCCTTTTCCCAGCAGGTCGCTCAGCTTCCGGCTGTAAAAGAAATCATGCACCATCGTGCTGAAATCCTTCCACATGGGAAGGGTGTTACATTTGTCCACACGGGGACAGTCGTAGTTTTCATCGGCCAGGCAGGCCACGGGAGCAAGCGTTGTTTCCATCAGTTCCAGGATCTCGCCGACGCTGTATTCTTCCGGAGAGCGTGTCAGACGGTAGCCGCCGCCTTTCCCGCTGGCACCGCAGACCAGTTCGCCTGCAACCATATCCCTTACGATGATCTCGAGGTATTTTTTGGAGATATCCTGTCTGGCAGCGATATCCTTCAGAGGGATAAAGCCTCCGTTATCGTTTTCAGCAAGATCGATCATGACGCGCAGTGCATATCGTCCTCTGGTAGTGATCATAAAGTGTACCCTCCTTTTGTAAGTATCAATGAAGCCGCCGGGTATCACCGGTTCCGGTCAGGGGCCATCCATCGTATGTATGATATGATTATAACGCAGTGGAGACAGTAAAACAAGCCTGTCACGGACAGCCGTCCCATACGGACAGGGCATGAGAAAAAAGCGGAGGTTTGGAAATGGATCCTGCAAAAGTATATCTGAAACGCGGCGAGGGCCGCAGCTTCAAAGCCGGGGGGGCCTGGATCTACGATAATGAGATCGACCGTATCGAGGGCGGTTTCGAAAACGGCGATATCGTGGAGCTGCTGGATTTTGATGATTATTTTCTCGGCAGAGGCTTTATCAATACCGGATCCACCATACGTCTGCGCATCCTGTCCAGGAAAAAAGACAGTGTCATCGACGCCGCCTTTATGGAGCGCAGAGTGCGGGACGCCTGGGAATACCGGAAGGCCTGTGTGGATACTTCGAGCTGCCGCGTGATCTTCGGAGAGGCGGATTTCCTCCCGGGGCTGGTCATTGACAAATTCGAGGACGTGCTGGTGGTGGAATCCCTGGCGCTGGGGATCGACCGCTGGAAGCTGACGATCGTGGAGGCGCTGAAGAAGGTGCTGGCCGAAGACGGGATCGCGATCCGCGGGGTGTATGAACGCAGCGATGCAAAGGTACGTCTGAAGGAAGGGATGGAACCTGCGAAGGGTTTTATCGGAGAGGCCTTTGATCCGCGGGTGAGTATCTGCGAAAACGGCGTACGCTATATTGTTAATGTGGAGGACGGACAGAAGACCGGTTTCTTCCTGGACCAGAAATACAACCGCGCGGCCATACAGCGTCTCTGCAAGGGGAAAAAGGTGCTGGACTGTTTTACCCATACCGGTTCCTTTGCCTTAAACGCCGGGATCGCCGGGGCGGCGGAGGTGTTGGGAGTGGATGCTTCGCAGCCGGCCGTTACGCAGGCGGAGGAGAACGCCGCGCTGAACGGGCTTGCGGAGACCGTGCGTTTCCGCTGTGCGGATGTATTTGAACTGCTGCCGGAACTGGAACGGCAGGGAGAACAATACGATGTGGTGATACTGGATCCGCCGGCCTTTACCAAATCCCGTGCCTCCGTGAAACAGGCGGTAAAAGGCTACCGGGAGATCAATCTGCGGGGACTGAAGCTGGTAAGGAACGGGGGATACCTGTGCAGCTGTTCCTGCTCGCATTTCATGGATCCCGAACTCTTTGCGAAGACCATACGCGAAGCCGCGACCGGCGCCCATAAGCGCCTCCGGCAGGTGGAATTCCGTACCCAGGCGCCGGACCATCCGATCCTCTGGGCCGCGGATTCGTCCTATTATCTAAAATTCTACATCTTCCAGGTGGTGGAGGAGCGGTGATATCGTTCCGGTGCGGGTGCAGAAGCATGGACCTGAGAGTTAATACGGTCTGCGCCCAGTTTGATGAATTTGTCCAAACCTACGGCCTTACGGAAGAAAACAGGATGTACATCCCGCCCGAAGAACGGATAAAGATCTGGTAGATTGGAGTAAAGAATTCGACAGTTGAATAGAAAATAAAAAGAATGAGTATTGGAATCCTTGGTATAATGTTTTCCGACCAAAGAAAATATACTAAGGAGGATACCAATACTCATGGACATTATAACACTTTTAGACGATTATGTAACAGGATTATTAAAGGCAGAGGAGAGTTTTATCAAGGATCTGGGAGAGTTCCCCAAGTTGGAACAAACGGTAAGTGATCTGAGCCAGAGGATGGCCGCCGGATTCCTTTCCCTGGTACTTACAAACGCTGATGAGCTGCTCCGGTCAAGCGGCAGAAGGATGAAACGGTATAACGTACAAAGACGTGTAATGCGTACGTTGATCTCAACAGTAGGAGATGTGACTTTTGAAGAGACGGTCTTTCGTGACAGGAAGACAGGAGAATACCGGCGGCTGCTTGGAGAGCTGCTACGATTACCAGAGAAGGAACGATTCACGTCCCTTGCTGAGGCCAAGCTCCTCAATGAAGCCGAGGTGCATTCCTATCAGCGTGCGGCAGAGGCCTTCAGTACCGGACAGCACAAAGTGACGAAGGCCAGTGTAATGAACAAGGTGCATGCCATCGAAGAAGTGATGCCGGAGCCGGAAGTGCCTGTAGAGAAGAAACAACAGAGGTATCTTTACATCGAGGCAGATGAGGACCATATCCACAGGCAGAAAGACGGTCAGAATGACGGCTGTATGATCGGAAAGCTGATCTATCTGTTTGAGGGCAAGGACGATGTCTGCGAAGGACGAAGAAAGCTTATAAACCCGTTCTATTTTTCGGGCTTGTATCAGGGCGAACAGAATAAAGATCTGTGGGACGAGGTTGAGAAGTATATCCGGGAGCACTATGACCAGGATTACCTCAAGCGGGTATATATCAACAGCGATGGTGCTGCCTGGATCAAGGCCGGAAAAGACCGGGTGTACAAAAGCCGGCTGGTGGCAGACAGGTTCCACCTGATGAAATATATCAACCGCGTTGCGCGTCTGACAGGCGATAAGAAGCTTGAAAACGAAGCCAAGGGAAGGTTTTACAAGTATATATACAAAGACAAGCTTCTTGCGGCGGAAAAGCTGCTAACACGGATCAAGAACCGCTACGAGGGTGAGAAGGCGGTCGAGGAATGCCGGATTTACTTTGAAAACAACTGGGATTCGATCCAGTTGGCATTCCATGATAAAAAGGTGCTGGGCTGCAGCGCGGAAGGGCATGTGAGTCATGTGCTTTCGGAACGCATGAGTTCAAGACCGATGGGCTGGAGTGAGGTCGGCTCTGACAGGATGTGTAAACTGCGCTGCTATGTGAGGAACTATGGCCGGGAGAAGCTCGTAGACCTGGTTGCTTACCGGAGGGCGAAAGAACTGGAGAAACGAAAGGCGACCGGAACAGATGGCCTTATCGCCGTCATACAGAGAAAGCAATACACATCGGAACAGCGAAGGGCATTCACGTATATCGAGAGGTTGCAGACAAGAATAGGCGGGAACACAACAAGGAAAATACTGGCGATACGTGAACAGATCGACAATATTTGACGTTAAGGGCAACAGGATGTAAGATGAAAGGCAGATCTGGTCAGAAACATCCGGCCATGGGGCCAATCTCATTTTC
>JAEELW010000126.1 GCA_016282915.1 Lachnospiraceae bacterium
CGCACTTCATCCTTAAAGAGGATCTTGACCGGCTCCACCAGCTCAAAATTCATATCTTCGGGAAGACCGCCCGCGTTGTGATGCGCCTTGATCCCCCGCTCGCTCTCGAGGATATCCGGCCAGATCGTTCCCTGTGCCAGGCACTCGATCCCGTCCAGTTTCCGCGCTTCTTCCGCAAATACTTCTATAAATTCCGCACCGATGATCTTTCTCTTCTTTTCGGGTTCACTCACGCCCGCAAGCTTATCCAGGAAACGGTCCGTTGCGTCCACATAGATGAGGTTTACATTCATCTGGTTGCGGAACACTTCGATGACCTGCTCGGGCTCACCCTTACGCAGCAGTCCGTGATTCACATGCACGCAGACCAGCTGCTGTCCCACCGCTTTGAACAACAACGCCGCCACCACCGACGAATCCACGCCGCCGGAAAGTGCCAGGAGCACCTTACGGTCACCGATCTGCTCTTTCAGGGCCGCGATCTGCTCTTCGATGAACGCATCTGCCAGCTCGGGCGTTGTGATGCGCACCATATCATCCGCTCTTCTGTCCTTTGCCATTTTCTTCCTCCTGTCTCTTAAATGATCCCCCCGGGGATCTGTTTGCTGATAAGCTCCATCTTTTATCTTTCCGTTCCTCTGTCCTAAGGAACCGTTACAAAACAGCTTTACGTTTTGCCTGGTATAACGCTTCATAAATACCTGGCCCCAATGCTTGCCTGCTTATCCCGATAGCATGCATCTGAAAGCCTCAGCGCAGCCCACTACGCCTGCGTTTTCAGATACGCACTCTCGGGCAAGCATTCTTCGCATAGGTCCAGATATTTTGCGACCGTTATACTTGTCTTTACGCCCATCTGCTTCAACAAAAATACTGACATAGCCCGCTACGCCTTCGTTTTTTCTCTTTGCAGCTGAGCAGAAATACTTCGACAGATCCGCAAATATATTTTTGAACAGTTCCTGACGAAAAAACTGTTTTGATTATAGCATGCCGGGCCTTTGAAATAAAGCTGAAATTCTGCGGATCGTTCACAGATGACGGCAGTCTGCCGCCACATATAGGGACGGGTGAAACGCGATGGATCAGCAGCGGGACTTACGGTACTTCCTTTAGCACGGTGGCATGCTCACTACTTTCAGCAGCCGGCCGGCGGCTGATCAGTACCGGCTTATGCGCTGAACGCCCAGATCTTCCAGCCGCTGTCGCGGCGGATAAAGAACACCCTGAACAGCTGGTCCGAACCCGAATAGTCCTTTCTCTGCCCGTTCAGGGTAGCGTAGGCATGATAGGTAAATTCGATGCTCACACAGTTATCCGCCCAACGCAGGGGTCCGTGGGTATCCATCAGGCCCACATCCTGGTCGGTATAGGCCAGACCGTAACAGGTACTGTCAAAAGCCTTATACAGCATGGAATAGGCTACGCTGTCCGTCGGGATATAGCGGCAGCACGCGTTAAATCTCTGCATGACCGGATTCGCGGGAGCTTCCCGGCCTTCCGCATCCGCTTCTTCCTTTGCTTTCTTCCAGTCTTTCCAGCCGGCGCCGCCGGACATGGTATACTGCATATAGGCCCGGAAGAATCCTTCCGCCTGTTCCTTCAGATCAGCGGGCAGATCAGCTGCAAGGCATACATAGCAGCCGTCTTCTTCGGAATACATATACTCCGTATCGGATGCATAGGAAAGCTCAGGTTCCGTAAGCAGTCCCTCAGCCTTATAACGTTTCCAGGCTACAGGATCCTGCAGAAGATCCTTTATGCCGTTATAGGGAAAATAATCTTTTGTATCTTCTCCGGGCTGCACTTCTTTTCCGTTGCAGAGCAGTGTCATTCCCGCCGGCAGATATTCCTCCACATCGTATGTGCCCGTATAAAGAAGCTCCGCCGCACTCACGGACCAGTCCGCAATATACGAACCGTCGCCTTTATCTTTTTTCAGGCTGATACGGGCGGCGTCCTTATCTCCCAGCTTTACCTTAAATACCGGCTGTTCCGCCGTATAGCTCAGGTCCCGGAAAAGAGAAACGTTTTCCGACGCGAGAATCTTTTCGAAGGCCGCCTCTACGCTCTCACGGCTTTCCGTGACATCCGCTCTTTCCTTCAGCCAGAAATCCGTCCACCACTGCGCGTCCATGCTTTCCGCAAAATCCTCAAAAGCCTTCTGCGCGATCTTTTCCTTATCCGCAGGTTTCTCCTGCACCGCAACGGCCGCTTTCTCCCTTTCCGTGCGGTCCTGATCCCTCTGCTCCTGAAAAGAAGACAGCTTGAAATAAAGTACCGCAAGTACGATGGCAGAGATGACGATCAGCACCAGAATGTAGGCGAAATAGACCATCATCATTTTGGATTTTTTCGGACGGCGCGTCAGGAATCCTTTCATGGATCATCCTCCGAAGGCATCACAAGTATGGCGTTGGGCAGTGCGCGCATTCCCAGGAGGTTGGAGCCTCTTGTGATCTGCTCTCCCCGGAAAAACATCACCGCGGAGGTTCCGCCGTCCAACATGGAAGCATTTTCCGCACCGTAACGTACAAAGATATCCCGCAGGTCATCCGCCGTGGCACCGAGACTCCCTGCATGCCGGCCCTCGATCACCAGAAGGAGTATCGTACCGTCGGGGCGCTGTCCGATGGCGGTCCGGGGGTTCACGCCGCTGCGCTGGTCCGGCGAAGGCACGCCGTCCTTCACAAGCACCAGCCCATCCGAAAAGCTCACCGCCGACACCACGCCGGCATCCAGTGCCTGCTTCGGAGTCCAGTCCCCGAGCATCAGACGATGGTCCTTATCGAACCCGATGACATTGATATAAACGCGGTCAGCCCCATAGCGTACCGTTCCGTTTTCGAGCACCATGCCTTCGGGGCAGCCGCCGGCGCCCCGTCCGTCGGGATCGTAAAAGCCTCCGGCATTGGTCCCGCCGATGGCACCGTAATCCGAGATAAAATTGGGAAGCAGTTTGCCCGTACCGCCCTCGCTGTAATTCGGCAGCGTCCCGATGACCACACGGGACGGATCCGGGATGATCATCATCATGCCGCGGTAGATCCCTTCATTGACTTCTTCTACCGTCACCTTTCCATGCGCATCAAAGCCGATCCCCAGCTCGGCCTTATCTTCCTCGGAAAGTTCCTCCAGGTCTGCCGGATCAAAATCCAGCTCTCCAGAAAAGCCCAGTTCCAGCATGGGACCTCCGCGGCGCACGGAAGCAACGCTGGTCTTCGGATCCAGGATCTCGTCCACGCTGTCCCTGTCCATGAACCAGTAGGGAAGAAATTTCAGTGCGCTCGTCTCCTGACAGGAGTGGACAAACAGATCCCTCGCCTCCTCGGAGGGGCCGTAGATCAGAAAGAGTATCACAAAGATCACAAAGAACAGAAAAAGCAGCACTGTCGTAGACAGATACGCAAAGAACATTCCTATGATCTTTCCCGCCTTCTTCATTCTTATCTTTCCTTCCCGAAAAAATCAGTTCACCCGTATGATATAGCAGCTGCGTCCGGTCCCGTCCGGCTTTCCTGTAAAGACCACTTCCCCGAGGGCGCAGAGCTCCGCGGCGTCCATTCCCTCTTTATCGTATTTCTCATATTCGCAGGAACCGAGGAAGATATAATCCACATCATATTCCCTCATCAGCGCAGCGTCTGCCTGTACGTACATGCGCTTCACCAGCTCCGCACGCTCATCCACCGGCGTCAGATCGTTATGCCACAGCCACTCATGGGTATGCCAGCCCAGGACCGTCGGAAGCCCCGTGATCACGGACGCCCGGTTATAGATCGTATAGCTTGAACCGTTGGCCTCCAGGAGCACGCTCCCGTCCGGAAGGTTCTCCCGCGCCCAGTAGACCGCCTCGGCATCCATCGGTGCCTCGCGCTCCAGAAAATCATCGGCTGCCAGCCCGCGGTATTTCTCCGGATCCGTGATATCCCCGGCACTCATCTTCATGGCCGTAAGGAAATAGCCGCAGCAGAGCAGGAGTACGATCCCCGCCTTGATGCCGCCTTTCCGCTGTTCCTTCGACTGCGGATGCAGCACAAAGCTCCCTACCACATAGACCGCCACCAGATTCAGAAGGATGAAGGCCTGATAGGAAAGCTTGAACATCGTATTAAAACGTTTGTAATCCCCGGAATAGATATCTGCCAGATAGATCAGCTCCGGAAGCAGCACAAGCCCCACTCCGCACAGTCCCAGCAGCATCACGTAAAGATCCGTCCCCTCCAGCGAGCGCAGACGCTCTCTCAGTCCGTGTCCGCTGCTGCGTGAAGCCTGCGCCACGAAGAACGCCGCCGCCAGCCCGAGCGGGAGCGCCCAGAGTATCGCCAGCTGATAAATGGGCGTATGGTTCTGCGCGATCCGCAGGCCGTTGGCCATGGCCGTAAAATTCAGCTGGAAGGGAAGGCTTACGAGAAATGCGGTCAGCAGCACCGATATTCCCTGCAGCGCCGTGACTTCCGCCACAAAACGCGCGCTTTTTCCGCTGCGCAGGTGCAGGGTAAGGAGCACGGCCCCGGCTACCACAAAATAAATGGGAAAATCCCAGAAATTCTCCATCATGCTGATCCCGAGAAGGAAACCAAGGGTCCAGAGCTTCGGATCCCGCAGAAAGGAAAGGAGCGCGTTCACATCCTCGTTTTCCTCCTCCCTGCTTTCCGACTTCACCCAGGCATAGAGCAGCGCAAGGATGGTCATCACCACAAAGATATTGATGACATGCGCATGCAGATCCCCCAGCAGGAAGGAATACGCCGGATATTCGTGGGCGGTCTTGTCCGCCGTCTCGGGATGATAGCCAATATAGCGGGTGGAATCGGCGTACCAGTAGGAGGGTTTGTCCCCGGGGATGACCAGGATGTCCCAGATCCAGGGGACAAGGAAATTAAAGATCAGATAATGCACGCTTGCGGAACAGCTGAGTACCAGCCCCCCGAAAACCGCCACCGGCCAGGCACCGCTCTTCTTCTTTCCGAAACGTCCCCGTATCCACTGATAGACCAGCGAAAAGGAGAACGAAACGCAGAAAGCAAAACAGGTGCAAAGCGCAAGGTTGTAGCCGTAAGCGACGCTGTTGAAGGAAAGCTTTGTAAAGAAGGTCATGAAGTACTGACCGAAATAATAGTAATTCAGGCTCTCCCCGGCAAACCAGAAATCCTGTGGCGGGAAGAATTCCGTGCGGAAAATGCTCTGCATGAAGCCGTAATCCATCATGCGCTCGGTTCCGTAGGCATCCGGATTGTAACATTTGACATAGCAGAAAAAGAAGAAGGCGCCGGCAAAGATCACCTCGCGGCTCAGGATCTCCGAAAGCCCCGGAAAATCCGTAAGGGAAAGGCGTTTATCATTCGGAAGAAATGCCGAAGCCCACATCAGCGCCAGACAGATCAGCGTCACCACGATGACGGCTGCCGTTGAAAAAGACATAAGCCTCAGTGACCCCAGAAGCCACATGCACCAGGCCGCTGCCAGTCCTCCCAGCAGTTTTGCGAAAAGGTAGCCCTTATCCGAAAACGTGGAAAAGAGCCGCACACAAAAAGGCAGGGCTCCCAGCCCCAGCAGCACGAGCATCAGCCACCAGTGGAGCGCCGGCATCATATTTTCCTTCAGGAAATAAAAGCCGAGGATCAGTTCCGCCACCAGCACAACCCACCATATAAATGTACTCTTCTTCACCGTATTCATCGCTCTCCTCCGGCTGCCAGGGCTTCATATACACAGACGGCCTCCGCGCCCTCACCGCTCTTATAAACCAGATCACAGCAGTCCGCGATCACATCCTCACGGACAAAATAATCCGCACTCTGTCGAAGCCCTCCGTCCACAAGTATATATCGTATCCCCTCCGCGGAAAGTTCAGCTTTCAGCACTTCGGGATCCCCCGTGGAAAAGAGCTCCTTTACCCTGCGCTCACGCGCCGCCGTATCATAACCCGCGCTCCAGGCATAGTAGGGCCAGCCGTAATAGAGCATGGCGCCTCCCAGCACGCTCTCGTGATTCGAATACATATCCGTCAGCCACACATCCCGGGAGCAGCTGTTTTCCCTTACCCAGAGGGACAGCGGATCGTCCTCCTTAAAAACCAGGGCTCTTTTGTCGATGTTGCTGACGATGCGGCATTCATAGATCCCCGTAGCCATCAGTATGAAGCAGAGCAGCACGCCGCCCAGCAGCCGCGGCAGGCGCGCGCTTTTCAGCATCAGCGCGATCAGCCCCGCCACCGGTATCCCAAGCAGGATGAAAGACAGCATCAGATACTTATGGTTCACGGTCACATCCGGCGTGAGCGAAAGGTAAAAGCCCAGAAGCAGCGGTGCCGAAAAGGCAAAAAGCAGTATGCGCGTGTTCTTCCGTCCGAATATCATCAAAGCCGCGGCCACGATCAGCAGCGGTCCGGCCAGGTCAAGCAGATAGCGGATGCAGCCCCAGAAAGTGGGATTTTCCGCGATAAAACCATATAAAAGCTGCGGCGATACCGTGCTCCCTTTTACAAAAAGCAGCGACTGCAGAAAAGAAAGCCCCACGGCGATCACCGCGGTGACAAGATGCTGCAGGCGATCCTTTGTAAAAAGCGCCAGCACAAAGAGCACCGCAAGTCCGCCGATCACCATGGCGCCGTTCCAGAATGCCGCCAGTCCCAGGAGCAGTCCGCAGAGAACGGGACGCCGCAGGGAAGTGAGCTTCATCATGATGGGCGGTCTTAAGCTGTCCTTTTTCAGGTTCAGCCCCGTATAGGCGATCAGCACCAGCATCACCACCGCCATACCAAAAGCCAGATGCCGCTGGTTTAAATATACCTTGAAATTCCACAGCCCCCAGTCCTCCCGCGGGGTATATGAAAAAAAGTAATCCCGGCGCAGGAATTCCTCCATGCTGCTTTCGCCCTCCCGAAGCTCTCCCAGCCAGCGGAAAAGGCTGGGCGAAGGATGAAAGACCAGCAGCAATACCGAGACGATCCCCGCCACACGCCCGCTGCAGATCTTTGCCGCAAGGACAAAGAGGAGCATGCACAGGCTGATGAGCGAAAGGATGCTCGGGAAATTGAAGGCATGATCCAGCGGGAGCCCCAGATATTCGAGATTCCCCGCCAGAAACTGGAACATAAAATGATAACGGATGTCCCCTGCCGCAAAGTGGGAATACTGCGTGGGGAAATTATTCCCCCAGGAAAACGATCGTATCATCCCGAGATGCGTGGCGAAATCACTGAATACCGAATAGCCTACATTGATCCCGCCCTGCCGGATCGCAAAACTGCGATAGCACATGAAAGTAAAAAACACAAACAATACGATAAAAAAAATGACGGTAACGATATCGCCCGCACATTCCGGCCGCAGCATACGTGCAGCGGAAAAGCTTCCTTTTCCGGGCGTTCCGTCAGGCTCAGGCACCTCTGCCTCCGCAGTCTTTTCCCTCTTCCGCTTCTTTCTTACACTCAGCCATAAAAAAATGCTGAGCGCCGCAAAAAGCGGCATCACTATGGCATTGGCCGCCAGAAGCGGATGTCTGGGCGAAGCCGCAAGGCTCAGCAGATCTGCCGCGAGGTAGCTTGCCCAGCCCAGGAGCAGTGTTCCGACGATATAGGATGCGGGGAATATAATAAAGAAAGCCGGGAGATAAAGCTCTTTTCCTGAATAGCTCTTTTCCCCCAGCCGGACATATTCCGGACATACACGGTCCAATACTGTTTTGCCGCTCCAGATGCACAGAGCGATATACAAAATTCCCAGCATAGGATCTTCCTCAAAAAAACCATGGCCCCGGTCTTACTCTCAGGTTTTCCTGCGGCACATGCGAATTCCCGCTTAGTGCTGCTGCGTTCCCACCCTGACACGGTTCGCAGGCACGCATTGCGCAGGGCCCGAAAGGGACCGGAAACCACGGCTATAACAGTTTACCCAATCCTGCGGTTCTTGTCAAGTTTTGAGTCAGTCTCCACTCTTGAGGTTCGCGTCAATCTCCGCTTTTGAGGCGTTTTCTCAGCGCCGTGAAAAAAGCGCTCAGCATGCGGCTGCATTCCTCCTCAAGGATCCCCCGCACCACTTCGGCCTGATGGTTGAAGCCCTTCTCCTCCAGAACATTTATGACCGATCCCGCACAGCCGCCTTTCGGATTGCTGCAGGCCATGACTACCCGCGGGATGCGGGCCTGGATGATAGCGCCCGCACACATGGAACAGGGTTCCAGCGTAACGTATAGTGTACAGTCCTCAAGCCGCCAGTCGCCCAGTACACGGCAGGCTTTTTTCATCGCCGTGATCTCGGCATGGGAAAAGGTGGAGTGGTCGGTGTTCCTCCTGTTATAGCCGCGCCCGATCACCCTGTCTTCATGGACGATGACGCAGCCGATCGGCACTTCCCCCAGAGCCTCCGCCTTCTGCGCGAGCTTCATGGCCTGGCGCATATATTTTTCATCGGTCCTGCGCTGTTTTTCCAGCGCTTCTTCCATCGCAAGCGCCTTCGCTGCCCTGCGGATGGCCCGTCTTTCCCGTTTTCCCGGCATATTATCCTCTCAAGCTTCCCCGATCCTTCCGCGCATGAAAGGCCGCCGCTTTTCCCTCATCGCGACAGCGTTTCCGCGATCGCTGCAGCTCACTGGCGGTTTTCGATCATCAGCGCCAGCCTGAGGAGCACCGCGTCATCAAAACGGCGGATATCCAGCCCCGTTTTTTTCTCGATCTTTTCCAGATGATAGACCAGCGTATTCCGATGCAGGTACAGATCCCTTGCGGTCTCGGAGATGTTCAGGCCGTGCTCGAAAAAGCGGCTCACGGTCTGCAGCTCCTCTTCGCTCAGCTTCGAACGCTGCTTTGCACCAAAGCATTCTTCCATAAAACGCGCGCAGGCTTCGGAACTCAGATCGATGACCAGACCGCCCAGCCCCAGCGCGCTGTATTCCATGATCAGGCGTTCCTCATAGAAACGCTTCATCACTTCCATGGCCAGCTTCGCATGGCTGTAACTCTCCGCCAGCGCCTGCCCGCCTTCCGCCACGCTGCCGACGGAAATGCGCAGTTTGCACATCAGCTCGGTATTTAAGGTGCTCAGCGTCCGCTGGGCCTCGGTCCTCAGCTGTTCCGCTTCCTTTCTTCCGCTCAGTGCGCTGATCAGGACCAGAGAACTTTCCTCCATCCTGAGGATAAAGACAGCGCTGTTTCCGGACAGCTGCCGGAGCAGCTCCTCTGCCGCAGGCAGGTCCTCCGCCTGTTCCAGTTCCAGGAGCAACAGCCCGTAATGCGCGGCAGGATCCAGACCGGCCGCTCTCGCTGCTTCAGCGGCCTGCTCCGCGCTTCCGCTCAAAAGGCGCCGGAGCTGTTCCTCCGGCCCGGCCCCGGCCGCTTCTTTTTCCGCCCATTCCTTCGGATCCAGCTTTCCGGCCAGCACCTGCTCCAGTTCACGGATGCGTCCTTTGCTGTAGCCTGCTGCCGAAAGCGCCTCATTCAGTTTTTCTTTTTCTTTTGCATTCACGCCTTTTACTATACCACAAGAAAGCGGGAAAATAAAGCAACCCGCTGATCCTCCGGGAAATTACTATCCACGGCCCTCAGGCTGTGAAAAGTAAGCTCCGGAAAATCCCACTAAAAAAGAGGACGCCGGAGCGTCCTCTTTAAGTATATCCTTATCGGTCTTTCTTTTAGTTGGTGATCGTCTGCTCGGTTTCCTTATCGAAGACATGGATCTTCTCGGTATCGAACGCAAACTTCACGACATCGCCGGGACGTGCGGTGGTTCTGGGATCCACACGGGCGGTCATCGGGAACTCGTCCAGATCGAAGTACAGGAATACTTCTGCACCCAGCAGCTCGTATACACGGATGGTAGCTTCAAACACGCTCAGCGGGGAAGCTTCAACCATCATCTCGCTGTCATATACGTCCTCGGGACGGATACCGAAGGTAACGGTCTTTCCGTCATAACCGCCCTCGATGAGCTTGCGGCTCTTCTGGGGATTCAGAGGGATCGCACGGTCAGCGATCTTCAGATATGCGGTCTCGCCCTGTACTTCCACAACAGCATCCAGGAAGTTCATCTGAGGGCTGCCCATGAAGCCTGCCACGAAGAGGTTTGCGGGCTTCTCATACAGATTCTGAGGGGTATCCACCTGCTGGATCACACCGTCCTTCATAACGACGATTCGGGTACCCAGCGTCATAGCCTCGGTCTGGTCATGTGTAACGTAGATGATGGTGGTGCCCAGTCTCTGGTGAAGCTTTGCGATCTCAATTCTCATCTGCACACGCAGCTTAGCATCCAGGTTGGACAGAGGCTCGTCCATCAGGAAGACCTTGGGGTTACGCACGATAGCACGTCCCATTGCCACACGCTGTCTCTGACCACCGGAC
>JAEELW010000127.1 GCA_016282915.1 Lachnospiraceae bacterium
GCTGAGTTCCGGGATCGTAAAAAAATAAAGTGATAGGAGCCGTCGGATGACGGCTCCTTTTTTTCGTGGAGGGGGAAACATGGGGAACCTGGGGGGAAAACCGCTTCACGGCGTGCGTATCAGTTCCATGAACTTCCGGGCGGCCATACCGCTGCTCCCGCTTTTGGGAGAGAGCATGCTCACGGCGCGCTCCGGCAGCTTTGCTTTCAGCTTGAGCTTTTTGACCGTACCTGTCCGGAGGGCATCGCCGGAGAATTCTTCCGTGATGCCGGCGATCCCCAGACCGATCCCGGCCAGGGAGATCAGCAGCTCGTAACTGGCCAGTTCGATCTCGGGTTCCAGACGCAGTCCTTTTTTCAGAAAACAGTCTTCCAGAAAACGCCTGGAACCGGCTTCTTTTTCCAGAAGGATCAGGGGCAGGGCGGAGATCTCCTTCAGGCTGTAGGTCTTTGAAAAGTCGATGGGATAGTCCGCAGCGGCCACAAAGGCCGTGTGTGTCTTAAAGCAGAGATAGGATTCAAAACGTTCGTCTTTTTCGTTCGTGGTCGCAAAAGCGATATCCACGGTACCGTTATTCAGAAAATTCATGACCCGCTTCGAGGTCCCGTTCAGTATGCGTACTTTTACGCCCGGATACAGACGGTGGTACTGTTTCAGGTATTTTAACAGATAGCATTCGGTCAGGGTGTTGCTGGCGCCGATCGTCAGCTCGCCGCGCAGGAGCTCCCGGGATTCGTTCAGCCGCACTTCGCCGGCTTCGAGAAGGGAAAGAGCGCCGGAGACATATTCATAGAGTGTATTTCCGTCGGCGGTCAGGGATACCCCGCGGGGAGAGCGCGAAAAGAGGCGTACGCCCAGGGAGTCTTCCAGGGTCCGTATGGACTGGCTGATCGCCGACTGGCTTAAGTAGAGTTCCCTGGCGGTTGAAGAGATATTGCCGTTATCGGCAACGGCCTTAAATACTCTGTAATGTTCGATCTTTGCCTGCATATGACCTCCTGTAAGACATAAGAAAAAGTGATGACAAATATAAAAATATTCTGTTTTACTTATATCGTTGATTTGATTATAATAAGCAAGGTCGGTTTTTTCAAGCAAAAACCGGGAGTGAAGCAATGGCTAAGTTTACGGCAGATGAACAGGCAAATCTGAAAGATTTAGGAAGCTGTTCCGGGCCGTGACGGAGACTCTTAATGGGGATGTACAGGAGGTAAAAAAATGGCTGAAGAACGCAGAGTCGGAACGGTATCAAGAGGGATCCGCTGCCCGATCATCCGTCAGGGTGACGATCTGGCACAGATCGTAACGGAGAGTGTGCTGGGGGCGGCAAAGGCGGAAGGCTTTGAACTGCGCGACCGCGATGTGATCTCGATCACGGAATCCGTGGTGGCAAGATCTCAGGGCAATTACTGCAGTGTAAAGGATATTGCAGAGGATGTAAAGAGCAAGCTGGGAGGGGAGACCGTAGGCGTGATCTTTCCCATTCTTTCCCGTAACCGTTTTGCAATCTGCCTGCGCGGTATCGCCATGGGCGCAAAGAAGATCGTGCTGATGCTGTCCTACCCTTCGGATGAAGTGGGAAACCAGCTGGTGAATATCGATAAGATCGACGAGGCGGGGGTGAATCCCTACAGCGATGTGCTGAGCCTTGAGAAATACCGTGAGCTCTTCGGCTACGGTGTGCATGAATTTACCGGTGTTGATTATGTTGCATATTACAGCGATCTGATCAAAGAGGCGGGCTGTGAAGTGGAGATCATCTTTGCAAATCAGGCAAAGGCGATCCTGGATTATACGAAGAACGTGATCAACTGCGATATCCACACCCGTGTGCGTACGAAGCGGATCCTGAAGGCTGCCGGCGCCGAGAAGGTATTCGGCCTGGATGAGATCATGAACGCGCCCGTGAACGGAAGCGGATGCAACGAAAAGTACGGTCTGCTGGGTTCCAATAAAGCAACGGAAGATACCGTCAAGCTTTTCCCGAGAGAGTGCAAGGGACTGGTACTGGATATACAGAAGCGGATTTTGGACGCCTGCGGCAAGCATGTTGAGGTAATGGTATACGGCGACGGGGCATTTAAAGATCCCCAGGGAAAGATCTGGGAGCTTGCGGATCCCGTGGTCTCACCGGCCTTTACCGACGGACTGATCGGTACACCCAACGAGCTGAAGCTGAAATATCTTGCGGATAATGATTTCGCAAATCTTTCCGGAGAAGAACTGAAGAAGGCCATATCGGAGAGCATTAAGGCAAAGGATGCCAATCTGGTGGGCAAGATGGCCAGCGAGGGAACGACGCCCCGCCAGCTTACGGATCTGATCGGCTCGCTGTGCGATCTGACCTCCGGTTCGGGCGATAAGGGTACGCCGGTAGTTCTGGTGCAGGGATATTTCGATAATTATACCAATTAACTGATAAGACGGAGGATAAAGCCATGGTCAAAGCAGTTGTCGGGGCAAACTGGGGAGATGAAGGAAAAGGCAAGATCACGGATATGCTTGCTCAGAACGCCGATATCATCGTGCGTTTCCAGGGAGGAGCAAATGCCGGACATACCATAAAGAATGAATACGGGAAATTTGCGCTGCATTCGCTGCCGTCCGGCGTGTTTTATTCCCATACCACTTCGGTGATCGGGAACGGCGTGGCATTAAACGTACCCATCTTTTTTAACGAGATCCGTTCGCTGACGGAAAAGAATGTGCCCATGCCGAAGATCATGATCAGCGAGCGCGCCCAGATGGTGATGCCCTATCATATCAAGTTTGACGAATACGAAGAAGAGCGGCTGAAGGGCGCTGCCTTCGGCTCGACCAAATCCGGGATTGCGCCTTTTTATTCGGATAAATTCGCCAAGACCGGTTTTCAGGTGAACGAGCTTTTTGACGAAAAGACCCTGAAGGAAAAGATCGCGCGGGTGATCGTTCAGAAGAATGTCCTGCTCGAGCATCTTTATCACAAGCCGCTGATCGATGCGGACGAGCTCTTCGCCACGCTTATGGAATATAAGAAGATGGTGGAGCCCTACGTGGGCGATGTCTCGGCTTTTCTGGACCGGGCATTAAAGGAAGGAAAGACCGTATTGCTGGAAGGGCAGCTGGGAACGCTGAAGGATACGGATCACGGCATCTATCCCATGGTGACCAGCTCCAATACCATTGCCGCCTATGGCGCTGTGGGAGCGGGGATCCCCCCTTACGAGATCAAAGAGGTCATCACCGTTTGCAAGGCTTATTCGTCTGCAGTGGGCGGTGGCGCTTTTGTTTCCGAGATCTTCGGGGATGAGGCGGAAGAACTGCGGAACCGCGGCGGCGACGGCGGCGAATACGGCGCGACCACGGGACGTCCCAGAAGAGTGGGCTGGTTCGACTGTGTGGCATCCAGATACGGCTGCCGTCTGCAGGGAACCACGGATGTGGCATTCACGGTGCTGGATGTGCTTGGCTATCTGGATGAGATCCCCGTATGCGTCGGCTATGAGTTTGAAGGTGAAGAACTCAGTGACTTTCCTGTGACCTGGAAGCTGGAGCATTGCAAGCCGGTATGGAAGAAACTGCCGGGCTGGAAATGCGATATCCGCGGGATCCGCAGCTATGAGGAGCTGCCGGAGAACTGCCGGAAATATATCGAATTCGTGGAAGAGCAGATCGGTTATCCGATCACCATGGTGTCCAACGGGCCGGCCCGCGAAGACATCATTTACAGAGAGTCGCCGTTGAAGAAATAAGAAAGGCGCCGGAAATTGCTTCTTGCTTTTTTGTAGTATAATGTAGAATAAGGATATAAAAAGGGCACTACCGCAGTAGACGGTTCGCCTTGGTTTATGTCAAAAAGAGCGACTTAACCTTCGGCTTGGCGGTCGCTCTTTTGTTTTATGTATCGAATGACATTAAGCAAAATCGCTTTACCTTCCTTACGTTTCTTCCCATAGGTATCATAGAACAAATGCCAAATATAAGAAGAACAGAAGGGATTTTTCCGACATGAATAGATCAGAGCACTGCCATCAGTTTATATTCCGTAGTTGAAGTTTAAAGGGGTTCTTAGTAAACTATATATACAGTTTAATATATAATGATAATGTGTATTAGATAGCCGGCTGACCGTTGGAAATGAGGGAGTGTTCCCTATATCCGATGGTGTTTTTGTCAATAAACAATAGAATCAACCGCAGAAGTATGGAAGCTTGATGATTTGGATTTTAATAAGACAGATCAAAGGAGGCATTATATGAATAAGAGATCATTGTTGAAGAGTTTTTTTTCATTTCTTCTGGCATTTGCCATGGTGCTAGGAGCAGTTCCGCTTCCCAAGATTGCATTGACGGCGAGGGCGGAGGAGATATCCATTTCCAAGCTATATGTCGGGTCATCCTCAGAAGTAACGACAGAAGGCGAAATAGAAGATACCGGCGCAACGTCGGGAAAGGCATCCGTGTCCATAGAGAATGACAGTGTCGTCCTGACCCTTGAAGATTTCGTATACAACGGAGAGGGTAATAACTGGTGTGGAGGAGGCAAATACGCTATTTATTTCGATGGAGGTGAGCCACTGATAGTTCGTTTGCTAGGTACCAATCAAATCTCACTTGTCGGAAGTGACTATGAAAATGGCATTTTCTGCCCTAGTCTGACCGTCAGGGGTACAGGCAGTCTGACTATTACGCTTGACGAGTCAAATGGGAAAAATGGCAGTATTAGCTACGGTGTAGAATGTCTGAATTTGACTGTCGATAGCGGTAGTCTGGAAGTCGTGGGCGGGAAAGCTAGTACTAGTTATGGAGTCTTAGCATGGAATAGCGTTAGTATTAGCGGCGGCGCACTGAAAGCTACGGGGGGGGATGCGTATAAAAGCTATGGCATATACTGCTATAGGGGGACAGATCTCGTACCGAATAACGTGAACGTCAGCGGTGGTACACTAGTAGCAACGGGCGGTGATGGGGGTGAAAGCTATGGCATATACTCCCAAAGTGATCTGATCGTATGTGGCGGTACTTTAAGCGCCTTTGCCGGTGATGCTAGTAGCGGCAATAGCTGTGGTATCTATAGTCGTGCAATGACTATCAGTGGCGGAATAGTGACCTCTATAGGTGGTAAGGCAAGCGGTGACGGCAAAAGTTATGGCGTTAATTGCTATGGACTGACGGTATGCGACACGGGTAGCCTAACGGCCACTGCAGGTGAGGCGCGTTCTGAATATTATACCAGCGAAAGTTCTGGTGTCTGCTGTGATGATCTGGTTGTTAGTGGCGGCAGATTGGAAGCCACAGGGGGCAAGGCAAACAGTATTAACAGCAAAAGCTACGGAATTGATTCCCAGGGAGTCAGAATCAGCGGCGGTACAGTGATCGCCAGGAGTGATGAAGCAAAGGGGGATTACAGTTTCAGTATCGGAGTCAGCGGTTCATTGGACATCAGTGGCGGTACGCTGGAAGCAACAGGGGGGAAGGCATCTGGTGGAGGAGCCCATGGCATTTGGACTATGAATGGTGACATTAGCGGCGGTACGGTAATCGCCAACGGTGGGGAAGCGACTGATGGTGCTGGCAGCTACGGTATTGAAGCTTACGAGCACAATCTCATACTCGGATATACCAATGCCACGGACAGCATCACAGCAAGCAGCTACAACGTTTACGACAGTCAAGGTAAGGGCTATACACTCAGCGTTGCCGAAGATAAAGTCCTGAATGATGGTAGTAGTTGTTATAGTGGAACGTTGAACGATGCGCAGAAAAGCGCTATAGCGGGTCGAACACTGACGCCTGCCTATGCGGTTAACATTGCGGGTAACATTGAACATGGTGCAGTAGAGGCGAGTGGGACGGTAATAGACAACGTAAGATACAACGCTGCCGGTGCGGCTGTCGTGTTGACTGCTACACCCGCGCCGAACTATAAACTCAAAGAGTGGGTGGTATCGAAAACGGACGACAGCAATACAACAGTTGCAGTGACAAGCAATCAGTTCACGATGCCCGGTTACGATATAACTGTCTCCGCAACGTTTGAGGCAAATGCTTTGAGTGCGCCGTATATCACAACTCAACCGCAAAATCTTAACCTGACCTACGGCTATTCATCTGGCAATGTCCTGACCGTTGCTGCAAGTATGGCAAACAATATGGGCTATAAAGACCTTGAGTATCAGTGGTATTCCAGTACAACGAACAGCACTGAAAACGGAAGAATCATAGAAGGTGCGAAAAGCGCGAGTTATACGGTTCCCTTAGGTAAGAGAGTAGGCACGGTTGAGTATTATTATTGCATTGTCACTGCCACACATATGGACAGCGGAGAGACAGCAGCATCAACGTCGGATGTTGCAACGGTCAGCGTTTGCACGCCGAAATCCGTCACCATCACAGGCATGACGGCAACAAAGCGAGATTATGAGGAAGATAAACTGACTGTTGTACTCGCAGGCGGCTTAGTGAATGGTGTCGAAAGCGGCGATACGGTGACGGTGGATTTGAGCGGTGCGATTGGTACTATGGCAGATGCAAATGCAGGAACGGATAAAGAAGTGACTGTAACTGGCGTAAAGCTCGGAGGAAAAGATGCAGAGAATTATACTCTTTCTGCGCAGCCAGAGAGCGTCACAGTGACGATCAACAAGATTGCTTATATAGGAACGACAACAGTTTTTGCCGCTGTCCGCAGCGGACAGATCACAACGGATGCGAGATTATCTCTGCCCGCATTACCAGACGGGGCAAGCTATGCCGCTTTCGGGATTTTGGGCGGAACATCCGACTTGATTTCAAGCCATTCTGTGTCTGGCACAACCCTGACCTACAGCACGAATAGTAAGGAGAATCTGACTAGCGCAACTATCACCATTGCAGTTACCGGGGCGACAAATTACAATGATTATGACATTATCGTAACCGTTACTGCAGGGAACAAGGATGAGGCCGGGGTAACAGTAAACGGTGGTGATGATATGACAGTCACCTACGGTTCTGCTGACTTTAGCCTTGAAAAGACCGTGACAAATGCTGGCACAGAAACTGGTACATGGACGTGGACAAGTAGCGACATTTCTATAGCAGCTATCGATGAAACTTCCGGTATGATTACTGTTAAGAAGGTCGGAAAAACAACGATAACTGCAAAGTATGAGTCATATACGACTATTGGGGAAGCTTCGATTGCCCTGACAGTATATCCGAAGCCTCTGGATATCAACTGGAGTAATACATCATTTATTTACGATGGGCAAAGTCATGTGCCCACAGCGACTCTTTTGGGTGTAAGAGATGGGGATATCTGTACAGTGAGAATCGCCGGCGGACAGACTGATGCGGGTACAGATTACTCTGCGACGGCAGCCATTGCCGGTACAGATAAGGATAATTATGTATTGCCTTATGAAAAAATAAACTGTAGCTTCATAATCGGTAAAGCGGATTACAGCGGCGTTTCGGAGATCACACGTACCTTCCTCTATACGGAGGAAGCAAAGGACCGCGTGGAACTCAGCGTCTTTCTTCCCGAAGACCGGGGCTCGTTAAGCTTTGGCGCTCCCGTGACAGAAGGAAGCCTTTCCTATAAGGAAGCCCCTGCTCTTTCAGATGGTACACTGACATATACGCTGAACAAGGCGGACAAAGGAAAGAGCGGGGCGATACGCGTTACCGCTGTGATGAAGAACTATAAAGACTTTACGATCACTGTGAATGTGAAACAGATCGCCCTGGCTCTTTATGAGAAAGCCGGGAAAGGCTATGAGGCCCGTTCTTCAAAAGAGCTGAACGTGGGTAAGAGCTTTACGCTCATCCCGATGTTTGCGGATGGAACGGTACTGAACGAGCGTGTGGTCTGGGCGAGCACGAATCCCGATGCGGCAACGGTCACCCAGGACGGAAAGGTGATGGGACGTTCGGCAGGCAGTACCGTGATCTCGGCTCAGAGCGAGGCGGATCCTGCCCTGGTCGCGTACTGCGCGGTAGGGGTCACGGAAGCCGTTACGGCGGTGACGATCGATCGGAGCCGGCTGAACCTCGGTATCGGTGAAAGTGCGGCTATCACAGCGCAGCTGCTTCCCGCGACAGCAGAACAGAAGCTTGAATGGAGCGTGGATAACACAAACGTGAAGTTTGAAGTATCCGAAGATACCTTGGGCGTTACGGTCACTGCCGTAGCCGCCGGTAATACGAAGCTTACGGCAGCCGCAACGGACGGCAGCGGAAAGAAAGCGGTCTGCAGCATCAGTATCGGAAATCCGGTACCTGCATTTACGATCAGCGGAAAAGGCGGAGCGACGGAGGTGAAGGCCGGTAAGAATCTGGCTATGCAGATCAGCTGGTCCGGCGATAAGCCGAAGAATGCGGATGTGATCTGGAGCGTGGCCGCTGCGGACGGCGGCGAAGCTTCCTGTATCGCAACGATCTCTGATAAGGGCGTTCTGACGGGCATTATGGCCGGCAAGGTCATTGTGATGGCAGTGAGCACAGCAGATCCGGAAAAGTCGGCAAGCACTACAATCACGGTCACGGCGGCGGAGCAGAAGGGGCCGGAGATCACGGCGATCAGCTTTACGAATGCGGATAAACTTGAGAAGGGTCTTGCGGTCGGAAAGAGCTGTACACTTAAGACAAAACTGACACTTTCCGGCGAGGGCAAGGCTGCGGCCGACGCGGTAGCATGGATCAGTTCGGACAGCAGCATCGCGAGCGTAAGCCAGAAGGGCGTGGTCAAGGCGATGGCACCCGGTGAGGTGACCATCACGGCACTTCCGAGAAATGCGTCGGATATCGGCAGCGCACCCAGGGCGGAAGTGAGCTTTAGCGTGACGGCGCCGGTTAAGAAAGTGAAGCTCGATAAGAATAAGATGACGCTCGGCACGCAGGAAGGAAGCGAGTTCGGAAAGCTCAGTATCGTTAGCATTCTTCCGGAAAATGCGAGCAATCCCGAGATCGAATGGAGCGCGAACAATACAAATGTACAGCTGGCAGCGATCCCGGCGGATGGTCTTGCGAAGGAAGCGGGCTTTGTGGCTGCCGGAGCAACAGTGACTACGGAGGATGGATATGCGCTGGCAGTCAGAGCAGTGACGCCCGGAGTGACCAAAATCACCGGCGTGACGAAAGACGGCTCGAACAAGAAGGTCACATGTACCGTAAGCGTCCGCGGAGAGGTCACGGCGCTGAAACTTCAGACCGCTGCCGGCAAGAACGGCGTGAATGACGTGACCCTTACCGATGACGAAGCGACCGCGGCGGTCGAATACAGCGCCAATATGAAAGCCGGAGGCAGCATGAAGCTGAAGGCTGTCGTAGACCTCAACGGCGTATCAGCCGTGGCTGCGGACGCAGAAGCGAAGAAACTCTACAAACAATATAAGAAATACAGTGATGTGAGCGTTTCCTACCGTAGCTCCGATACCTCGGTGCTTACCGTGAACAACAAGGGTAAGATCAGCGTGAAGAAGGATGCGGCAGGCAAGAGCGCCACGGTCTATGTGGCCAGTGCCGATGGGAAGTATACGGCGGAGATCACGGTCACGGTGAAATAAAAAGTAGAGCCTGCAGTTCATCCTGAAACAGGAAGGCTGCAGGCTTTTTTGTTTACTTTGAAAAGAGAGGAATTCTGTTCTCCAAGGAAGAACGTGAAACTTGCAATACATAGGTTCTTTTAGTAAAATATTGGTGATAATCAGTATTGATAATCCGGAAAGAATACTAAAGGGGTGATCGCGTGAAAACTATGAATATTCAGATCAGTGTTCCGGAGGATATGAAGTCCTATCTGGAAAATGAAGATCAGGAGCAGGTGTTTGAGAGAAATGCTATGCTGCTCTATCCGTTTATTCACAATCTCACGATATCCCATGGAAGAGCGGCAGAGATTTTGGGTGTGCATAAAACGGATCTGATTGAATTCTATGATTCCATGGGGATTCCGTATCTGGACCAGAGTGAGGATGAGCTGATGGAAGATCTAACAACCCTGGACCGGATTATGGAGGGGGTAAAATGATCGTTGTATCAGATACCACGCCGCTTATCACGCTGATGAAGGCAGAACGCCTGGATATCCTTCATGGTTTGTTTGGAGAAGTATTGATCCCGGAGGCCGTTTTCGCTGAACTGACGGGTAATGAGGCGTTTCGGGAAGAAGCAGAAATGATCGAGAATAGTGATTATATCAAAGTTGTGAAGGTTAGGGATAGCGATCAGGTTTCTTTTTTGCAACGAGCAACAGGATTGGATCTTGGTGAAAGTGAAGCAATCATTTATACAGATGAGACAAAAGCAGATTTGCTGCTCATGGATGAGGTCATCGGACGCAGAGTCGCGCAGAATATGAAATTGCCGATTACCGGTAGTATCGGAGTTTTGATAAGAGCATTTCAATCGGGTATCATCACAGAGGATGAGGCAGAGGACGCTTTTGCCGGGATTCGGATGTCAAACAGACATATCAGTGAAAAGCTGATAAGAAAAGCTCTTGATATTATTCATGGCAGGGAGTAGCGGAAAAGAAGGGACTTTGTATTCAGTCAAAAGAGCCAGGGGCTAGTCCCCTGGCTCTTTTAACGCTTTCGATTTTTTATACGTTCACGATGCCTTTCGCGCCAAGCAGCTCTTTGTTGGCGTCCAGTACGGGACGGACGAAATCCCGCAGATAGACTTCCACCTGTCTCGGGGCGCGGCCCACATAAGAAGCGGGATCCATCTTTGCTTCCAGTTCTTCGCGGCTTAAAGCAAATTTCGGATCCGCAGCGATCAGATCCAGCAGGTCGTTATCCTTACCTTCCTGCTTCACATGCTTTCCGGCTTCCATGGAAAGACGGCGGATCTCTTCGTGCATCTCCTGGCGGTCGCCGCCGGCCTTTACGGCGTCCATCATGATGTTTTCTGTAGCCATGAAGGGCAGTTCCGACAGAAGGTGCTTTGTGATGACCTTGTCGTTGACTACCAGACCGTCCACCACGTTCAGGCACAGTTCCAGGATGCCGTCCGTTGCTAGAAAGGCTTCCGCGATGGAAATGCGCTTATTTGCGGAATCGTCCAGCGTGCGTTCAAACCACTGGGTCGCCGAGGTGATGGCGGGATTTAAGGCGTCGATGATCACGTAACGGGAGAGCGAAGCGATACGTTCGCTCCGCATGGGATTGCGCTTGTAGGCCATGGCGGAGGAACCGATCTGGGATTTTTCGAAAGGTTCTTCCACTTCCTTTAAATGCTGGAGCAGTCGGATATCGTTGCTCATCTTGTGAGCCGAGGCGGCGATGCCGGCCAGGATATTGAGCACCCGGGTATCCACTTTGCGGGAATAGGTCTGGCCCGATACGGGATAGCAGGCCTCAAAGCCCATCTTTTCCGCGATCATCGGATCGATCCTGTCGATGGTCTCGTTGTCGCCGTTGAACAGTTCCAGAAAGCTTGCCTGTGTGCCGGTGGTGCCCTTGGAACCAAGAAGCTTCAGGCTTCCGGCGATATAGTCCAGATCTTCCAGATCCAGCATGAATTCGTTGATCCACAATGCCGCGCGCTTGCCGACGGTCGTGGGCTGCGCAGGCTGGAAGTGTGTGAAAGCAAGAGTGGGAAGCTCCCTGTATCTGTCCGCAAAGCCGGCCAGCTCATCGATCACGCTTACCAGTTTTTTCTTTACGAGCATGAGTGCTTCCTTCATTACGATGATATCGGTATTGTCGCCGACATAACAGGAAGTGGCGCCCAGGTGGATGATGCCCTTTGCCTTGGGACACTGCAGGCCATACGCGTATACATGGCTCATGACGTCGTGCCGTACTTCTTTTTCACGTGCACGCGCATCGTCATAATTGATATTGTCTTTGTTTGCTTTCAGCTCTTCGATCATCTCGGGGGTGATCTGCTTAAGGCCGAGTTCCATTTCGGTCTCGGCCAGCGCGATCCAGAGACGGCGCCAGGTGCGGAATTTCATATCCTGGGAAAAGACGTACTGCATCTCCTTGCTGGCATAACGTTCCGAAAGAGGGCTGGAATAGATATCTGTGGACATTTCTGAAAAACCTCCGTATAATATGCTTTGTTCTGCTACATTATATATGAATTCAAAAAGCTAAAAAAGCCTTGCGTTTTAAGAAGGCTTATGCTACAATACAGAAGTTGTTTTGGCATAAGCAGTGTCCTGCACACACAGGCAGCAGCAACCCGGTACCGGTGTGCGGTAGGAAGAATGGAGAGGAAATGAAAGAAGGAATTCATCCGGAGTACTATCAGGCAACCGTCACCTGCAACTGCGGGAATACTTTTGTGACCGGTTCTACAAAGAAAGAGATCCACGTGGAAATCTGTTCCAAGTGCCATCCGTTCTATACCGGACAGCAGAAGGCGACACAGGCACGCGGCCGCGTTGATAAGTTCAACAAGAAGTACGGCGTCGGCAAGTAGACGGAAAAGAAAAGCTTAAGATGAGCTTGAGATGAGCGTGCGATCATCTCAAGCTTTTTCTTATACAGGGGTTTTTTATTTCGGGAGAATCATATGGCAAAAAAAAGACGCAGGAGCTGCTATTCCGGCATCGGCGGGCAGGCTGTGCTGGAAGGCGTGATGATGCGGAATAAAAGAGAATATGCGGTGGCGGTGCGCAAGCCGGACGGCTCCATCGATGTGAAGATCAATGAGAGCAGGCAGAATCCGAAGAGCCTGCTCAGGCGCATCCCTTTTGTAAGGGGGATATTTTCCTTTGTGGAATCCCTTGTCACGGGAATGGAGGTCCTTTCCTATTCCGCATCCTTTTATGAGGAAGAAGAGCCGCAGACCCGCGGGGACCGCCTTCTGGACAAGATCTTCAAGGATAAGGCGGATGAGGTGGTCATGGGCTTTACCGTTTTCATCTCCATACTTTTTGCTATCGGCCTGTTCATGGCGCTGCCCTATGTGGTTTCGGAACTTTTGCGGAAGTATATACGGAATGAATCGCTGGTGCTCCTGGTCGAAGGGCTGCTGCGTATCCTGATCTTTGTCCTGTATGTGGGCGGTATCGCATTGATGAAGGATATCAGGCGCCTGTACCAGTATCACGGCGCCGAGCATAAATGTATCAACTGTGTGGAGACCGGACGCCCGCTCACGGTGGAAAATGTGATGCGCTCTTCCCGTTACCATAAGCGCTGCGGGACCAGCTTCATGCTTTTCGTGGTCCTGATCGGCGTGGTGCTCTGCTTTTTTATCCGGACGGATACGATCTGGCTGCGTTTCCTGATACGTCTGGCGCTGATCCCGGTCATAGCGGCCGTAGCTTATGAGCTTCTGCAGCTGGCAGGAAAAAGGGACAGTGTTTTTCTGACCCTGATCTCTGCACCGGGGCTCTGGCTTCAGAAACTGACAACGAAAGAACCGGACGCTAAAATGGTGGAGGTGGCCATCGCCGCCACCGAGGCCGTCTTTGACTGGCAGGCTTTCCAGAAGAAGCATTTTGAAACGAAGAAAGTAAAGAGAAAACGCCGCGAGGCGGACGGCCGTGAAGTGGAGACCGATGAGGAGACCCTCGAGATCAGCGTGCTCGAGATTGAAGAAGAGCTGCGCCGGATGAGCATGAGCTACGGGGAAGACAACGATCCGAATGATTGATTATGCACATGCCGCTTTGGAAGGTGAAAAGCTTCTGGCCGCCGCAGCCGTGCCGGATGCGAGGACGGATGCACGGCTCTTACTGGAATATGTCTGCGGAACGGATGCATCGACGATCTACCGCGAACCCGGAAGGAGCCTGAGCGGGGAGGAAGAGGAACGCTATGCCGGCCTGCTTGAGCGCAGGCGGAAGCGCGAACCTCTTCAATATATCACCGGAAGACAGTACTTTTACGGTCTTGAGTTTGAAGTGGACAGCAGCGTGCTGGTGCCCCGGGCGGATACGGAAGTGCTGGCGGAATGCGTTCTGGAGAAAAGGCCGGAGGGAAGGCTTCTGGATCTGTGTACCGGGAGCGGCTGTATTCCGGTCAGTCTTCTGAAAAAGGGAAAGTTCACGGAAGCGGCCGCGACGGATCTGTCGGCGGAGGCGCTGCGCGTGGCGGAACGAAATGCGGAAAGGCACGGACTTGCGGAACGACTGCATTTTTATGAAGGGGATCTTTTCGGGGCGCTGCCGGAGGAGCTTAAGGGAAGCTTTGATGTGCTGACCTCAAATCCCCCCTATATCGAGAGCGGCGTGATCCCGGGGCTGATGCCCGAGGTGGCGGTGTATGAGCCGCATATGGCCCTGGACGGCGGCGGGGACGGCCTGGTCTTTTACCGCCGCATCCTGGAGGAAGCGGGGGAATGGCTGGCGCCGGGCGGGTGCATCTTTCTTGAGATCGGCTGCGGACAGGGCGCGCCGGTTTCGGCAATGCTTCAGGAGAAGGGCTTTACGGAGATAAGAGTACGGAAGGATTATGCGTCGCTGGACCGCGTGGTATGCGGACGGCGCGGATGATATGAGGAAACAGGCGGGACGGAGCGAAGGATACCGGACCGTCGTGTACGGAGCAAAAAAATGAGTGATATGTTCGGACAACTGGAAGATCTGCTGCACCGTTTCGAAGAGGTGCTGAACGAACTGGCGGAGCCGCAGACGGCTTCGGACAGTCAGCGTTTCCAGCGCCTGATGAAGGAACAGGCGCAGCTTCAGCCGGTTGTGGATGCCTATAAGGAATACAGAAAAAGCCGTCAGGATGCCGAAGACGCCATCGCCATGCTTGAGGAAGAAAACGATCCCGAGATGCGCGAGATGCTCAAGGAAGAGCACGCAGAAGCGAAACAGAGGCAGGAGAGACTGGAGAAAGAGCTCAAGATCCTCCTGCTCCCGAAGGATCCGAACGATGATAAGGATGTGGTTGTGGAGATCCGCGCCGGAGCCGGCGGGGATGAAGCGGCGCTTTTTGCCGCCGAGCTGTACCGTATGTATGCGCATTACGCAGAGGCGCGGCGCTGGAAGATCGAGATGGTCAATGCCGATGAAACCGGTATCGGCGGGATGAAGGAAGTGGAATTCATCGTCAGCGGCAGCGGTGCCTATTCCGTGCTGAAATACGAGAGCGGCGTGCATCGTGTGCAGCGCGTGCCCGAGACGGAAAGCGGCGGCCGTATCCATACGTCCACGGCCACGGTGGCGGTCATGCCCGAAGCGGAAGATGTGGAGATCGAGATCGATGAGAAGGATATCCGCATCGACGTGATGCGCGCTTCCGGAAACGGCGGTCAGTGCGTGAACACGACGGATTCCGCAGTGCGTCTGACCCATTATCCTACCGGGATCGTGATCTATTCCCAGACGGAAAAGAGCCAGATCCAGAATAAGGAAAAAGCCTTTGCCCTGCTCAGAGCCAAGCTTTATGACCTGGAATGCCAGAAGGCCCACGATGCCGAGGCAGACCTGCGGCGCAGCCAGATCGGAACCGGAGACCGCTCGGAAAAGATCAGGACCTACAACTTCCCGCAGGGACGTGTGACGGATCACCGTATCGGACTTACGCTTTATAAGATCGACAAGATCATGAACGGTGACCTGCAGGAGATCATCGATGCCTGCATCACGGCCGACCAGACAGCGAAGCTGCTGAAGATGGGGGAGAACTGAATTTACTTTTCAAAGGAGTAGAATGAAAAAAGGGATAAGCGCTGTTCTTCTGGCTTACAAAGAAGAGGAAAACTTAAGACTGCTGATACCGAAGATCAAAGAGATGCTGGAGAAGACCGGCGAAGAATCGGAGATCGTGGTGATCGACGGGCCGACGGCGATGGATAACAGCGCCGCTGTATGCAGTGAACTGGGCGCACGCTATTTTCATCAGGAAAAAGCCGGATTTGCGGAAGCCTTCCGGATGGGCATACGGGAAGCAAAGTACCGGACCTTTCTGATCCTGGATGCGGATTTCAGCCATGATCCGGCCCGTATCCCGGCTCTTTACGAACGCTTTGTGGAAAAGCGCGCGGATGTGGTGATCGGCTCGCGTTATGTAAAGGGCGGCGTCACAAAGGATTCCCTTCCCTCCAGGATGATGTCCTTTGTCTTAAACAGCGTATACGGAGTGACGCTGGGGATAAAGGCTGCGGATCTGTCAACGGATTACCGCATCTACCGGACAGTGCGGCTGAAAAAGGTCGAGGGGAGGCTTAAGTGCCGGAATTACGATGTGCTGCAGGAAGTGCTGCTTTTCCTGAAACAGGATAAACAGCGCGAAGGCAGGCGTTTTAAGGTGGAAGAGCTGCCGATCGTTTTTGAAAAGCGGAAGTACGGAGAGTCGAAACGGCAGCTTTTAAAGTTCATCGTAAGTTACATGAAGAGCGTGATATATCTTCTGGGTGAGAGGATGCGCTTTGACGCGGCGCAGTCCGGCAGGAGCGCTTGACGCTGTCTGCCTGCGCATGATAGAATACAGAAGCCGCAGCCGGAAACGGCTGTTTGCAGGAAATAAATAGACATGATCTGGATGCTGCTCACGCTCTTTTACGGACTGGTCAAAGGACTGCGTGAGATCGTAAAAAAGAAATCGCTTGAGAAAAGTACCGTAATGGAGGTACTTTTCTTTTATACCCTGATCGGCTTTGTGCTCCTGCTTCCGGATATCGGAGAGGTGTCCGTCATGGACGCGCACCTGATGCTTATGGTGGCGCTGAAATCCCTGGTCATCTTCCTGGCCTGGATCTGCGGCTTCCGTGCGATAAAGGAGATACCGGTCAGCTTATACGGCCTGCTGGATCTGTCCAGAGTGGTCTTTTCCATGGCGCTGGGAGTGTTCCTTTTGCGGGAGGTGCTCTCGACGGGGCAGATCGCCGGGATGATCCTGGTTGCGCTGGGCTTATCTGCCCTGCGTTTCGAAGGACGGGTGAACCGGCTTTTCGCAAAAGAGGCCGGCCCTGCGGAAGAGCGGCCTTCGGAGGAAAAGACGAAAGGCTCTTCGGGATCGAAGCTCTGGCTCTTTGTCCTGCTCTCCTTCTTTTCCGCATTTCTGAATGCGGTATCGGGCACCCTGGACAAGGTGCTGACAAAGGAGATCAGTTCCGCCCAGCTCCAGTTCTGGTATATGCTCTTTCTGCTGGGGATGTATACGCTGTATATCCTGATCGGGCGTATAAAGATCGACTGGAAGCGCACCGTGCGCAACTACTGGATCTGGATCCTGAGCATCATCTTTATCCTGGCGGACAGGGCGCTCTTTATCGCCAACGGCATACAGGAATCGCGGGTGACGGTCATGACGCTCATCAAGCAGTCCGGCTGCATCGTGACGATACTCGGCGGGAGACTGGTCTTTAAAGAGAAGGGAACGGGCTATAAACTGTGCTGCGCGGCCGTGATCATCACGGGGATCGTGCTTGGAACTTTATGAAAGGAAATAAGATGGGATTACTGGATGAACTGAATGATAAACAATACGAGGCCGCGACCCATGTGGACGGGCCCCTGCTGATCATCGCCGGCGCCGGTTCCGGCAAGACCAAGACGGTGACGCACCGCATCGCCTATCTGATAAAGGAATGCGGCGTGAACCCTTATAATATCATGGCCATCACCTTTACCAATAAAGCGGCGGGAGAGATGCGGGAACGCGTGGACCGCATCGTCGGCATGGGCAGCGAGGGAGTGTGGGTCATGACCTTCCACGCCAGCTGTGTGCGCATCCTGCGGCGGCATATCCACGAGATCGGCTATGACAACAGTTTTACGATCTATGATACCGATGACAGCAAGTCGGTGATGAAGGCGGTATTTAAAAAGCTGCAGTTCGATCCGAAACAGATCCGCGAAGCGACCGTGCTGCGCGAGATCTCGGATGCAAAAAACGATCTGCTGGGGCCGAAGGAATATGAAGAGACCTATCGTGGAGACTTTTCGAAAAAGCGTTTTACGGACGCCTACCGGGAGTATCAGGAGATCCTGTTTAAGAACAACGCTCTGGATTTTGACGATCTGATCCGCATGACCGTGCATCTTTTCAAGGCCTGTCCCGAGGTGCTGGAGAATTACCGGCAGCGTTTTCAGTATATCTGTGTGGACGAATATCAGGATACGAACAACGCGCAGTTTGAGCTGGTGCGCCTTCTGGCGGGAGAGCGGAAGAACATCTGTGTCGTGGGTGACGACGACCAGTCCATCTACCGCTTCCGGGGTGCAAATATCCAGAATATCCTGAGCTTCGACCGGGTTTTCCGCGGGGCAAAGGTGATCAAGCTGGAGCAGAATTACCGGAGCACTTCCAATATCTTAAATGCGGCCAATGCGGTCATAGCCAATAACCGGGGCCGCATGGGGAAAAAGCTGTGGACGGACCGCGAATCCGATGAGGCTGTGCGTTTCCGGCTTTATGACAGCAGCCGCGAAGAGGCGAACGGCGTGGTAGAGGAGATCTGCCGCATGCACCGGAAGGAAGGGACGGACTGGAAGGACTGTGCGATCCTTTATCGTACAAATGCCCAGTCCCGTGAGTTTGAAGAAGCCTTCGTAAGAGAGAATGTGCCCTATTATATCGTGGGCGGGGTGAATTTCTACGCAAGACGCGAGATCAAGGATGTGCTGGCCTATCTGAAGACGATCGACAATGCAAAGGACGATCTGGCAGTGCAGCGTATCATCAATGTACCGAAGCGGGGCATCGGCGCCACCAGCATACAGAAGGTCACGCTCTATGCGGAAGCGGCGGGGATCGATTTCTTCGAGGCCTGCCGGAAAGCGCGGGACATCCCGGGGATCGGCAAGGCGGGCGACAAGATCATGAGCTTTGCGCGCATGATCGAATCCTACCGCGCGGCGCTTCCGGAATACGGGATACTGGAAACGGCAAAGAACCTTCTGGACGAGACGGGCTATCTTGAGGAGATACGGGAAGCGGATGAAGACGACGCCCAGGAGCGTATCGAAAACGTTGAGGAACTGCTGAACCGTCTGGCGGTCTATGAGGAGGAGCATCCCGACGGGACACTTTCCGAACTGCTGGAAGAGATCGCGCTGGTGTCGGATCTGGATAACGCCGATGCCGAAAGCTCGCGCGTGCTCCTGATGACCGTGCATTCCGCAAAGGGACTGGAATTCCCGAGAGTCTGGCTCTGCGGTATGGAGGACGGCGTATTTCCGGGATATCTGACCATAAACAGCGACCAGCGTGAGGATATGGAGGAGGAGCGGCGTCTGGCTTACGTGGCTATCACCAGGGCGAAAGACCTGCTGATGATCAGCGCGGCGAGATCCCGCATGGTGCGCGGCGAGACGCAGTACAATGCCGTGAGCCGCTTTGTAAAAGAGATCCCCCGGGAACTGCTGTCCGGAGATGTGCCGGGGAGCAGGAAAAGCTTCGGGGAGGATATGGATGAGGAGGGACCTTTCCGTATGCGTACAACACCTTCTTTCAGGGAAAAGAAAAGCGAAGCCGCCCAGAGGGCTTTCCGGGAAATGCCTTACGGAAAGGGAGCGGATGATCTGCCGTCCGGCGGTTTTATCCCGCGAAGGCTTCCTTCCGTACCGCAGCATCCGAAAGCGCCGATGAAGCTGGCCAAAGTGGCGGAGCTGTCCGTGAAGAAACCCGACTATCAGGTGGGCGACCGGGTGCGTCATATAAAATACGGTGAGGGCACGGTGACCGCGCTGGAGGAGGGCGCCAGGGACTATCAGGTGACTGTGCAGTTTGACCGGGCCGGGCAGAAGGTCATGTACGCGCTTTTCGCAAAGCTGGAAAAGATCTAGAATGCCTGTATTTGCAGCGGATGCCAAGTTTTTTTCAGAAAATGTAAAAGTTACTGGAAAACAGAGCGCATCTGTGCTATAATCGGTTTTGGTGGTGCTTCAAAGTGAGGAGGCGCTAGTAAATTATTAGGAGGTCGGATATGGCTAGCAAAGTAGAAGATGTTTTGACAGGATTGAAGCTGGGTGACGTGCTCAAGAAAAAGGACAAGGTTGAGGTCGAAGTGAAGGAAGAAAAGTCCAAACTGAAGACAGTCCTGATCATTATCGGTATCGTGGCAGTAGTGGCAGCGATCGCTTTTGCCGTATATAAATTTATGACGCCGGATTATCTCGACGATTTCGATGATGATTTTGACGATGATTTCGATGACGACTTCTTTGATGACGACGACCTGGTGGTAGACGAGTCCAAGAAGGCGGACGCTGAATAAATCAGGCACTTTCATAAAGATTTTACGGATAAGCGGGAAGAGATTCCCGCTTATTGTAGTGGGGAAGAGATGAAAAAAGGACAGGTATATGATGGTTTTGTTGAACGCATGGATTTCCCGAATAAAGGGATCGTGCGTGTGGATACGGAGGAAGGAGCCGAATACGCCGTTGTAAAGGATGCGCTGCCGGGAAGGCGCGTTTCTTTTGTGGTGACGAAAAGGCGCGGCGGAAAAGCAGAGGGGCGTCTGAAAGGCGTAGTGGCGCCTGCGGAATGCGAGACGGCGAACAGCTTCGCGGAAGCCGCAGGGGACGCTGATGGCAGGCCGGGAGAGGGAGGAAAAGCCGCCTGCCCCTATGCCGGGATCTGCGGCGGCTGTCTTTATCAGGGCTTTCCTTATGAGGAAACGCTCAGGATCAAGGAAGGCCAGATCCGAAGGCTTCTGGGAGCGTATACGGAGGATGCTGTCTATGAAGGCATCGTAAGGAGCCCCCTGCCGGAAGGCTATCGCAACAAGATGGAATATACCTTCGGGGACGACTGCCCGGGCGGGCCGCTGGAACTGGGGCTTCATAAGCGCGGCAGCTTCTATGATATCGTGAGCGTCCCCGAATGCCGGATCGCGCCGGCAGATTTCGGAAAGATACTGGCATATACCCTGGAGTTCTTCCGGGAAAGAAAGTATATGCCCTATCATCGCATGAAGCATAGCGGAGTAATGCGGCATCTTTTGCTGCGCCGCGGGGAGGGCGCCGGGGAACTGCTTGCGGCCCTGGTGACGACTTCGGAGCTGAGCCTGGCCTCTGTGGAAGCGTCCGGGCTGCTTTCGGAATGGGCGGAAGGGCTTAAGGTGCTTCCCCTGGAGGGGCGTTTTGCAGGTATCCTGCATATCGTGAACGACAGTCCGGCGGACGCCGTCAAATGCGACCGCCTGGAGATCCTTTACGGTGAGGATCATTTTACGGAACATATCCTGGAACTTCAGTTTCAGGTTTCCACCTTTTCCTTTTTCCAGACCAACAGCCGCGGTGCGGAAAAACTTTATACGATGGCGAGGGAGCTGCTCGGAAGCGGCGGGGTCCGCGGTACGGTCTATGATCTGTACAGCGGTACCGGGACCATCGCGCAGCTCTTAAGTCCCGCGGCAGAGCGCGTGGTGGGTGTGGAGATCGTGGAAGAGGCCGTGGAAGCGGCAAAAGTCAATGCAGAACGTAACGGGATCACGAACTGTGAGTTTATCGCCGGCGATGTACTGAAAGTACTGGATGAGCTGAGCGGCCGCCCGGATGTGGTCGTGCTCGATCCGCCCCGCGACGGTGTACACCCGAAAGCGCTCTCTCATATCCTTTCCTACGGAGTGGAAAAGATCCTCTACATTTCCTGCAAGCCCACGAGCCTGGCCCGTGATATGGAAGCCATTACCGCTGCCGGCTACCGGATCGCCCGCTGGGGGATGGTGGATATGTTTCCTTATACGGGGAATGTCGAGGTCGCAACGCTCCTTGAGCGGGTAAGGAATGCGAAGGAGCATATCGAAATTACAATTGATGCTGAGGATTACTATAGGATCAAGGATTCCGAGAAGAAACAGGATGAGTAAGTAACAGGTCCATTATATTTCGACCACGCATTGCGAACAACTGTTGATCGTGGTATACTTTAACCATAAACACGCAATGCGAGGTAACGATATGGATATAGCAAAATCTATAAAAGA